>DATERS010000042.1:0-8336 GCA_035271365.1 Thiopseudomonas sp. | reverse complement strand
CTGATTAGAATACGCTTCATCAATTTTTCGCGAGAAACCCCCGTACTTTAGTGCCGGGAGGGATAGCGTGGCCTGCCTTAGCTGGCCCCTGTTCTCGCTTCCTCTCTTTGTTGTGCTATCAATGAGTAACCGTAGCCATCGCCGCGCTGGAGCAAGGTGCAGTACTTATGACTGATCCCTTGTACTGGACCGCCTGGCATCTGAATGTTAAAACTGCCTGTTTTGCGTACCGCAACCCGGCCGGTGTGGGTGCCGATCTTCTTACCGTTGGTGACTACCGCCTTGACCAGATCCCCTGTCTGAAAACCGTGAACCTGCTTCTCACGCATGAGATAGCCGCGAGGAAAGCCGTATTTGTTGAGTCGAGTGCGCTGGTAGCTACCTCGACCCGTACACTTGATGACCTGTGTTGGTCGGGAGTACTGGGTAACAGACTCCACATCGCCTACGCAAGCTGCATCGAGTGAATGGCTCTTTGCAATGCCTAGCCGCATGCGGTTGTATTTGGTCTGGCCACCTGAAGCCAGCTCCAGTGGCAGATGGGTTTGCTTGAGCGCTCGAACCAGAACATTGCGGGTCGAGTTGACCGCCGCTGCATCGCGCAGAGGCGCTTTGGCCTTGGCCAAAATGCACTTCAGGCGCTCGGGTTGTTTGGCTAGAAACACCTGTACGCTCTGTGCTTTCTTCAGTGTGCCATTACACTTAGCGCAGGCCAATGTCAGATTACTGATCCGGTCGCTGCCGCCTTTGGCCCGAGGTTCAATATGATCAATCTGCAAAGGTATGTCCTTCACGTCGCAATAGGCGCATTGTCGACTCCACTTTTCAAGAAGGTACTCGCGCATCTCATAGCCAAACAAAGTGCCTTGCTGGTATCCAACACCGCTGATTTCGGGGTTTTGCATTTTCTGCATATCAAATCGCACCTGCTCGCATGACAGCGCGGTTAATGGTGCCCAGCGCTGTAGTCGCTTAACCCAAGCGATGGTGGTATCGACGCGGTGTTGCAGTGATGGAGCCAACCAACCTTTGGGTTTTGTACGATTATCGAACCGTGGTGCGCGGTAGCGCAACTGATTGCGACGACGACGGCGCATGGCGCGGCGTGCTTCCAGCTTCAGCTTGATCGCCATGCCACGGTGTTGCAGTTCCATTAGAGACAGCAATATCGCTGTACGCTTAAGTTCGCCGGTATCGGTGCAGACTGTCTCTTTGTCGTGAGCCAATGCTAACCCGGTACCCTTGCTACCAGGATCAATCTTCAAGCGCAAAGGCTGCAATTCGCAGCTTTCCCGCTCCCGATCAACCAGCCGAATGATAAAAGGAACCAAGCGATGCACCCGCACACGTCCACGTTCCAGTAATAATCTGGCGCGTTTCTCGCTGCACGGCATTAGTGGCCTGCCTCGTTTATCCAACACATAGACCGCCATGCAATCCTCCTAAATAATGCCCTTACGGGCCTTGTTACGTGGACCTTTCGGCCCATCTCCCCTCGGGAATGTCTACAACCGGCTCCCGTCTTGCGACGGCAATCAAAACCTTCGGCGCTTTGCCTTTCGCCAGCGTGATCCTGATTTTCCAGAGCACCGAACTGAGGAAGCATTCGGTGGTGAGTCTTAACGACCTGTTGCAAACGTAGCGGACTGGTTACCGCTGTCCCTGGTCAACCTAGCTTGCTCTCACAAGCCCCGTCCTTGAGGGCGGGGTAGTTGACTTAATACAGCACTCGAATGGTTTCACCAGCGGGGTCCAGCTCTAAGGTGTTGGCGCGTTGGTAGGCTTTATACAGTTGCTCACCCACACCAATCGCTGCAGGCAGGCTGAACTCGGCTGAGCGAATCGCCATATGCGAGTTAGCGCCGCCATACATGGTGATTAAACCGGCAATGTTTTGGCTAAAGAGCCAGTCATAACCCGGGTCAGCTTGTGGGATCAGCACGATACAGCCCGCTACCGAGAGCTGTTGTTGCTGGGTTTGCTGCACTTGTACCACCGGCGCGGTGACGCGTGCAGTACCAATGTAGTTGGGTTTTTCTGCGGTCAGAATAAAGGCACTAAAATCGGCTGGATTACATAACAACGGCGGTAACTGGCAGGCGCGACTGACCTTGCGCTCATGTTGATGATGTTGGCTGGCCTCTTTAAGTCGTTGCGTCAGGTTGGCAGTGGGCAGGTTGGAGTTAAAGGCGCAGAGCAGTTCGTCCAACGAAAGGTTAGCGAGCTCTTCGGTGCTTAAATTATAATGACGACCTTCTGCTGCTAACAAGTTCAGCGCGACAGACAGGGTGCGGGTGAAAATAAATTTAGCTTTTTCACGGCCTTCAATGGCACTGATTAAAAAATCTTCCAGCTCGACATCGCTGGCCTGCAAACCCATGTCTCTAAGCTGCTTAAAAAACTCAGCCTTAACGTGCTGCCATTGCTGAACTTTGTCCGATGCGGCTTTAGGTGCTTGTGCCTGCTCAACTAAGGGTTTTAAAAACAGCTCTGGATGGTCCCAGTAAGCTGGGGAGGTGATGTCGTAGGTGCCGGGGCGTAGGTGACCATAATCAGCGACAAAATTATCCCAGTTTTTTTCATTCTGCGCAGTACGCCACGCATCCGCGCCTAATTCGTGGGAGACGGTTTGCAACGTTTCCATAAAGCCATCGCGCGCATCGACACTTAACCAGCCAGCTTCCACGCCTTCTTTCAGCAAGGTCACCGCGACAAAACCACTGCGCGCCAGGTGGGCAAAAGGCAGGGTGCCGTAGGTTTTGCAGTTATCCAGCAGCAGACGGATTTGCTCGGCGCGGGGCAGGTGGGTTTGCTCGATGATGGCGGTATGACGCTGTTGCAATGTCTGCAGTACAGCTAAATCATTCTGCGGACGGGTTAAAGCCTGCTGGGTAATGGCTAACAAACCGTGCTTGAGCTGACTGATTTCATCGGCACTCAGGCCGGCATGCTCCAGCAAGCGCTGCTGCCACTGTGCAAACTGCGGTCCGACACAGGTGGGCAGCACATCAAACTCAACTTTGTCGTGCAGGTGCGGGTGCTTTTCCAGCCAGTTTAAATAAAAGTTAACCAGCTTTTCTGTAAGTTCTGCAGATAAAGTATTGGGAATAAACGAGTTAAAACTGGCACGGATATCAATATAGGGCTTGCCGGCAAACTGGCGTAGTAGCGGTTGCGGGCGCACATCTTTATAGCCGTATTCAGTCCGTTGTTGTGCCCAGATATCGTTTAAAATCAGATGCTGATACAGGCTGACCGCCAATTGCCCGGGGTTAGTGCCAATGATTTCTGCTGGGTTCCAGTCTGGCATGATTCCAAACAAGGCTTTAGTGCCCTGAATCTGCGGTGCTGGTGTTTGTAATTGCTGCCAGTACGCACAGGCCTTGGCTTGCAGTTCCAACACATGCTGAGTGGCTTGCTCCGCATCTAAGCGCTCCGCCGCAGCAATGGGGCGCACTTGTAAAAGATAGACCTGTCCTTGATGGCTCAGCGCAAACTCAATATCCAGCGCATCGTAATTGAGGATGAGCTCAACTTCTTTGATGGCATCAATCAGTGGAATTAAGTAATCCACGGGGATATCCGTGAGCTCAGCATCTTTACGTAAATACAAGGATTTATGCTGCTGAGCATAGCCAGAAGTAATGCTTTCGGTATCGCCACTTTCATCATAGTTCACGCTGTAAAAAGGCGCGGCATGCTCCAATGTGCGGGTAAAGGCCACACCGCTTAAGCGCACATCTTGCACCATCGGCTGGACCAGCACTTGGTCATCCGGCTGGCAGTCGGCGTATGAGTGAATCACTTCGATAATGGCGTCTGCCAGAGCCTGCGTCGGCTCAACGTTCAACACACTGGTATAGGCACCGGCATTGGAATGGGTAAAAGCATCTTCACTTTTAGCACTGGAGCGCACCACCAAGCGTTGCTGCTGGAAGGTTGTTTGAATGCGATGCAGGACCTGCTCTGGCTGCGCTTGCCAATCCGCTACGGTAAAAGCCACCTGTTCCAGCACAATAGAGCGTTTCACCATAGGACTTAAACGTGCCAAGGTTTCGGCTTTGGTGCCTAAGATAAAGTGCGCAATATCTTTAGGTTCATTCAGCTCCGCCCAATCACCTTGCACATCAACCACTGCAGTACTGACACCTTGCAGGCGCAGCCACTCAACTAAATCTGATAAAGACAGGGTTTCCAGTGATGATTGCCTGTGCTGTTGTAGGTCGCGTAAAGCAGCTAAGGCAGCGCCTTTAAAACGCACTAAACCAATAAACTCACCATGTGCCCATTCCACAGGCAAACTTTGTCCCGCGCGTAGCACCGTGCCGTTAGCGACCATGACTTTTTCTGCTGCCTGTAAATCCTGCTCGGTACGCCCGACAAAACGCTGTTTCCAGTGACTGTCATATACCAAAGTAATGTCAGTTGTGGAGTGCTTAAGCTGCTCTAAAACACTGGGGCGATATAAAATATCGGCATAGCTGGCAATCACAGCTTTACTTGATAAATCAGCACTTAATAAGGAATAACCACTGCCTGAAGTTTGCCACTTGGGGTTAGTACAAAAAGTTGCGCGCCCGGATAGCTTTTTAAATTCTTCCGCAGCGTAACCAACCACGACCTGTGGGCAAGTATCAGTGGCTTCTAAGGCACTGATTTGCCAATCAAATAAACTGCGGCCATTCACTAGGGTCAAGAGAGCAGGTTGCTCGCCTTGGTGCGGCTTGCCAGCGGCTAAAATAATTAGATTTTCACTGCTCACGGTTAGCACCTAAGACGTCTTTAATATCATCAATGATGCGCTCGGAAGGCAGCTTACCCTGATAGAAAGGATAAATATCGCTCGCTAAAAAGCTGTGGTGTTGTGGTTTTAACTCAGTCTGCCCCGCAACTAAGCTCATAATAAAGCGCTCGATATCGCCCATGTTTTTTGCAGTCTGACAGGCTGCATAGGCTTTTAAACCCATGACATTAAATTGTTCGCGAAAGCTGTTTTTAAAATCGATATACATCACCGGCTTTTCAGCGAATAAGTACTCAACCAAAAACGAACTACTGTCGTGCAACATCGCATCTGAACCCAAAAATAAATCCATATACTCGCCTTCATCCAGCTGTGAAAAACCTGATGTTTGCCAGAATTTATAATAGGCATTGGTTTTTTCTTCACCCCAGTCTGGGTGATCATCAAGCTTGGATTTAAGCAACGGGTGCGGCTTAAAGGAGATATGTAAGCGGTCTTGATATTTCACCGCGATGTCTTTGAGGTACTCAGCCACAAACAAAAAGCTGCCCAGATTGGGTTTTACATTCTCAAAGATAGAGTGGTGGGGTGCCCAAATCAGTTTTATTTTATTAGCGCTGTCATTGTGCCAAGCGCTTTGGCCACTCTGCTTGGTGTACAGCTTCTCACAGGACGGATAACCACTGAGAAACCATTGATGGCTGTCGGCTGATGAGACTTCCAGTGCTTTGTCATAAGAAACCTTATGCGGCAAATAGGTACGCAGCATCGAGTTATAAAAGTCGGTATTGTAAAAGCCATCATCGCCATCCCAAGAGTAAATCATATAAAAATAGGGGATATAAAAAGACAGATAGTTCTTAAACACTTCGCCAAAAAAAATATCCGAGGCTTCTGGGTAAGGGCAGGAGAAGTACACCAGGTCAGGGCTGAGCTCTTCAATTTGCGATACAGAGTGGCTGGCGTTTTCGTTGGCCACCGCATACACCGGATAATTTTTCTTTAAAAAATAGGCAATGCTTTTATTCTGCACTTCTAGCGTTCGGCTGCGCGATATTTCGGTGCTGCCATCATAGGTCACAAAAGGCACAACCAAAATCACCGGCTCAAAAAAATCATCATCCAGCATGCGTTGAAAGACTTCATCGGCTTTCCACGTATTTTCATGCAAGACCAAAAACACCACACGGACTTTTTTCTTGCCTTGCAAACCGGCCAACAGTTCTTGATGCTTAATGCGCATCTGTTGCACCAGTTGATTCTGCTGCGTGTCTGTGGCTTGAGAAGATGAAGATACGGCTTGGTTGTCGGGAAGAGAGTTCATGCTTGACCTTGAATGTGTTTGTGCACCCAGTGTTTGCAAATAATCATATAGCACGATGGGTAGGATCGTTAGCTCAGTGTGCCTGAGGTGCTCAAGCTATAGGGACGCTATTAGGGTTGTGAAATCTTATGGTATTACGTCCATTTTTCTTAGCCTCGTACATGGCATTATCCGCATAGGCGTATAAGTCATCTATACTAATTTCCTGCTCTGAAAATAAAACTACGCCAATACTTGCTGTGCAACTATGCTCGATACAGGTTGGAGGGGTTTTGTCATGCTTAAGTTTGAGTTGATATATTTTGGCTAACGCAACCCGTATTTTTTCAGCAATAAGTTGTGCTTGCTGAAAGGAGTGGCCTTCATTTGTACTCAGCTCACTGATGATAATAATAAACTCATCGCCACCAAAGCGAGCAATAGTGTCAATCTCACGCACACATCTCTTTAACCTTTGTGCCACCTCAATTAATAATAAATCACCAGCAATATGGCCATGCAAATCGTTAATTGGTTTAAAATTATCTAAATCAAGAAACATAAGCGCACCGAAACATTTATTACGCTTGCTAGCAGCCATTGCTTGTATTAAGCGATCATTTAATAAATGACGATTGGGCAGTTTAGTGAGGGCGTCATAGAATGCCAGTTCCCGCACTTTATCTTGCATCTGCTTACGCAAGGTGATTTCTCGAGAAATGCCATAAAAGCCAATCACGTTACCCTGATAATCTAACTCAGTGTTGTAGCAGATTTCGCCCCATATCCAACTACCATCTTTACACCGATGCCGAGCTTCAAAAGTTACTTCAGTGAGAGGTACACCTTGTCGTTCAGATTCATGCCGTTGTTGAGCGGCTCTTTGAATGGTAATAATGCCTTCTTCATCAAACATTTCAAATACATGGTGACCCAGCACTTCATCTGCTGTGTAGCCACGTCTTTTCTCATCAGACGGGCTGATATAGGTAAAGCAATACTGATCATCAAGTTTCCAGACGACATCGGATACACTCTCAGTGATCATACGAAAATGTGCTTCACTCTTTCGCAACTCTTCCTCAGCCTGCTTGCGTTCTAGGCTCACCTCGGCAAATTTTTCATTATCAAATTGTAGCTTTGCTTTAATTTGGGACAGTTGTTTATTTTGCTCAATAATCTGCTGTTCCAGCATGTAGTTGCGTTCCTCAATCTCCTCGTCTGAGTAATCCATTGGACTTTTTGTATCCGTACTTGTCATCGAGGTGTTGCAATAAGCAATTTTCCAATTACTGAATTCTTTACGAACAATCAGTGCCAAACGTACGCTTTTGGATTTCGAAATGTACTCAGTCACTGTGTTTTTAGTATGAAAAAACACAGTGACTACGGCGACTTTATCCGTTATGAATTGAATATTCATTTTTTTAGCATCAATACACAGATGCTCACTGAGTTTATTGTAATAACCACGCGAAGCAGCGAGCCACTCTTCACGGCTTCTTATTAAGAACTTCTGGTTGCAGGAAAATCCAGTAAAGTCATCGGTGCAGTGTTCTAGAAGACGATCATCGCGTGCTGTATACAGTTGTAAACATGTATCAATCAGGTCGCTGATTTTATTTTTATCATTTATATACATATTTTTCTCAATAAGAGTGTCGAGTAAATGCTACGAACTCTATATATGTAGATCCACTCATAACCATAAAGAGTAGAACCTAAAGTTTCACTGTAAACGGAAGTTACCGCGCAACATCTTGATTCTGCAACGCCATGAACAAAATACCAACTGAATTATGTGTTCTTAAGGAAGATTACTCTTAATAATTAAGTGGGTTTACTGTGACACTTATATTAAATCAGCCTTGAATTGCAGGTATGAACAGCTCGTACAGGGCGCATTAAAATGAGTTCAAGGGCAGTTGACATCCTCACCGTCCTAAAGATACGGTGATTCCTACTACTAGACGGCCATGCCCGACCGCGAGAATGTTCTTTGCCGCATTGACATCGCGGTCGCAGTGCGTGACACCGCACGCACTGCAAGTCCATTCTCTTATTCCAAGCCCTGCGATACCTTTCGGCCTCGATTCGGGCAAAGCGCCACAACTCGAACAGGTTTGGGTGGTGTATGCCTCGTTGACTTCCTTAAAAACAATGCCTGCGTGATCGCTTTTGTATTCCAGCATTGCTTTTAATTGGCCCCAGCCAGCGTCCAGCACTGACTTAGCCATTTTGGTTTTAACGAGTTTTAAACTACTGACATTACCCACATAGATTTCACCG
>DATERS010000041.1:0-8583 GCA_035271365.1 Thiopseudomonas sp. | reverse complement strand
GCTTGCGTCGAGTTGTTGTATTATGGCCAGCAAAAGCATAGTTATCACTTGTACATTACTCAGTAAGAGAAGGCCTTAATGATGCGGCTGAGTGTCTATAAAAGCGTAGGGCGTCCATGTCTTCATCATTTAGTGAGTCAGCCGCTGATGACCTTGTTAAAAGCATTATTCACTTTAACAACACTGTTGTTTTTGTTGGGTGTGAGCAGCTGTGCCTTGGCTGAACCTTTAAGTATCGGTGAGGATATTCCTTACACTCTATTAGTGGATGCGCAGGGTGAGTTGACCTTTGAGCAGGCGCAGCAGCGTTTGCGTAATAGCGTAGCAAGTGAGCAGGCCACTCTGTCGCGGGGTTATACCCGAGATACCTTCTGGTTGAAGTTTGAACTGACAGCAAAACAGCTGCACGAAAAAGAGCGCTGGCTCGAGTTTGGGCCTAACTTTGTTGATGATATTCAGTTGTTTTTTCGAGAGAAAGACTCCAGCCAAAACTGGCTCAGTCGTCAAACCGGCGATCTTCTGCACAGCGTCAGTGATCTAGATTATCGCAACCCAGTGTTTATATTGCCTGTGCTCAGCGCTGATACTCAAGGGTACGAAGTGATTGTGCGGGTGCGTAGCAGCAGTACCGTTATTTTAGCGATGACGCTCTGGGCGCCCGAAGAATTTCTGGGGTATGCCGCGCGCAGTACATCTTTTTGGAGCTTCTATTTTGGGCTGGCAACCTTGAGTAGCTTGCTGGCATTGGTCTTGGCTTTAATCCTGCGGACACATTTGCTCTGGACGGCCACGGCGTTTTCAGCCGCTTATGTATTTGTCGCCAGCGTGCAGGGCTACGTTAATTGGATTTTCCCCTCAACTGCAATTCCATTACAACACTACGCCACCAGCACGCTGTTATTGATTTCTTTTGCTGTCTTAATATGGATGAGCAGCGAAACAATCAACCTTAGAACACATTTGCCTTGGGCGCATAAGATTCTAATGGCGTCCTGCGCAGTGACTTTGTCGCTGTTGGTGTTAGTGCCCTTGGACCTCTATAACATCGCGATCTATATAAAAACGGTTATTTTACTGCTGACCTATAGCTTGTTTATCTATTCGGTCTTTCATATTTGGGTGCGAGATAGGTTTTCGCTGTCGACCTTGGGGTTGGGCATCAGCCCTATGCTGTGTATGGTCGCCAGTCTATTTGGGATTTTCTCTGCTTTTGGCTGGATTCCTTTTAATCAGAAAGTGTATGTTATTTGGCAATATGCATTAGTTGAAAATATGCTGCTGGTGTTGGCGATCAGTGTTTATCGCATACGCAAAAGGCGGGTGGAAGAGTTTGAGCGGCACAAGTTGCTGAGTGATTTAGCCGCAGAGCGTGAAGCTAGCTTTAATCAGCGCCAGTTTATGGGCACGGTGTCGCATGAGTTTCGTACCCCTTTAGCGATTATCTCTGCGGCATTAGAAAATTTGCAATTGGCTGAGTCTGAAATTGACAGCCCACGTCTAGCGCGTTATCAAAAAGTAGAGCGCGCAACTGAGCGTTTGATTCAGCTGACGGATAATTGTTTGGCTGATGCCCGTCTATCCGCGGGTAGTGCAGCGCTCTATCTTGAAGCTGCAGATGTGATGCAGTTGATATCTTCAGCAGCATCACTGGTGCACCTGTCTGACAGCCATAAGTTGCGGGTGACGGTGAATGGTCAATCAGCTTTAGTTGAGGGTTTGCAGTGCCAGGTTTTGGTTGATGCGGCCATGATGAGAATTGCTATGTCTAACGTGATAGATAATGCGGTCAAGTATTCTACTGGTGGAGTTATTCATATTGATTGCCGTGTTGCGGATGCCAGCGTTGCTGTGCTGATTTGCGATCAAGGCAGCGGTCTAGGTGATCTTGATCCTGATATGATTTTTCAACGCTATCGACGCGGAGACTCGTCAAAGCATGGTACAGGCTTAGGCTTATTTGTTGCTCAGCAAATCGCCGTGGCCTCAGGTGGCGGCTTAAAGTTGGTCAGCAGTACGGCGCAAGGCAGTTGTTTTGAGTTTACTTTAAAGCGAGTGATTGAGGGTTAATATCAGATGAGTGCAATTAAACCAAATATAGCAGTGATTGAAGACAGTGCTGATCTTCGTGAGGAGTTGAGTTTTTTTCTAACACAAAAAGGCTACAACCTCTGGAGTGTAGGCAGTGCTGAAGCCTTTTGGAAACAATTACATGTAAGTCCTGCTGATATTGTTTTGATTGATATTGGTCTACCCGGTGAAAATGGCTTTAATGTGGTTGAGCAGCTTGGGAAAATGCAGAATTTCGGCTTAATTATTATCTCTGCGCATGGTAGCCAAGAATATAATAAGCGTGGCTTAGACAGTGGTGCTGATTTGTATTTGGTTAAGCCCATCAGCTTTGCACATTTGGTCTCTTCCATCGATGCCTTGTGGCATAGAATGCAAAATAATAAAACACACTCTGCTGGTAAGCCGGATCAGCCTGAGCGCTGGATACTCGATGTGTCAAATAAAACGCTCACGTCGCCCAACGATATGCAGCTGAAACTTTCGCAGCAGGAGTGTAATTTAGTTGCGGCATTGGGCGTTGCGCCGCAGGAGGTTCTATCTAAAGAAGAGTTGCACGCTGTGCTATTTCAATACGAAGAAGACAGTGATGAGCACCGCATTGATGTGATTCTCAATCGACTGCGTAAAAAGGCGCGTGAGCAGCATTTCAAATTACCCATCCATTCTATATTTGGTAAGGGTGTAGTGTTTACCGGGCATCTAGTTAATTAAGCCAAACTAAGACTTTTGAGAGAATTGAGAGTGACATCTTAAATTTCTTTTTCATAAACTCTGCCTAACTGCTGTTTATGCAAGCTTGGGGTGGTGTGATGAGAGAGAAAGCCAGATTAACAGCTAAAAAAAACCATAAAATTGCTCATTTAAAAGCTGTTTTTTCTTGTGTTTTATTTTGGATTGTAAGTGCTGCTGTACAGGCGACTGCGCTGACCGATATTGGGCAAGATAGCGTTCAGTTGACCAACTTCCCCATAGAGTATTTCACTGATACTTCGCAAACACTGGACTATGCATCGGTTCGCCAAGCAGATTTTCACGACACTATGAGTACTACAACCTTGGGTACTGCCGCCACAGTCACTTGGTTTCGGGTCAGGCTGCACAATACACAGCAGCAAGACAAGGAATTGTTTCTCAATTTGCCTAAGGCTTATCACGTGCGCTCGGTTGAGATCGTTGAGGAGCGTGCGGGTCAGTTGATCAACCAAGCCTCAATTGACCTGAATAATGCCAGTGATCATCCGCTGATGTATCGCGGCACTGTCGTGTACCCTTTTATGCTGCCTGCGGGGGAGACAACGGTGCTGTATGTGCGTAGCCATGTTTACTCACACCAGTGGTTTTCTCTGGAAGTTTACGATGAAGAGCATTCTCGCCGAGCGCTGGCGGTAGGCCATTTAGATATTGCATTGTTAGTTGGCATGATGGTGGCTCTGGTGTTTTATAATGCCTTGCTGTATTTCGCCACCAGTAAAAAAGAAAACATCCTCTATTCTTTGTATCTTATTTCAGGATTAGTATGGATTGCGCTGTCGTATGGCTTGATCAGTAATGCGTTTAATGTCTATGGTGATCAGGTTTTTATCTTAAATCTTTCGGTATTTAGCATGCCGATTTTTCTCTTGCTGTTTATGATGTCGATTTTCGAAACGCGCCTGTTTTACCTGAAAGAACATCGCGCTTTGCAGGGCATCTTAGCGCTGTTGGTTGTGTCGTTTATCTATGGTTTTTTTGACGTAAGCAACGCTTTAAAGCCTTCGGCAGGTCTTGCTGCATTAATGATGGTTATCACCTTCTCGGTCAGTATTTCGCTGTTTCGTAAGAAAAACCCGCTGGCTAAGTTCTTCTTAATAGGCCACTCGCTCTTTGTTGCATTTAACTTGTTTGCCGTGCTGTATTACAGCGGTGTGGTGCAGCCCAATTACATTAATAGTCATGGTGTTGGCATTGGTATCGTACTGGAAGCGCTAACGCTGGCATTTATTATTTCCTACCGAATCAAAATCTTGGAAGATATTCGCTCTAAGCAAGATGAGCTGAAAATACAGGCTTCTACAGATCCTCTAACGCAACTCTATAATCGTCGGCATTTTATGACTGAAAGCCTGTATATGCGGGAGAGGGCTCAAACCAGTGGCAAGTCCGTTTCAGTGCTGACTGCGGATATCGATCATTTTAAGGTCGTCAATGATAACTATGGACACACTGCGGGTGATTTGGTTTTAGTGGGTGTGGCACAGGTGTTAAAACGTTTCAGTCGCGATACAGATTTAATTGCCCGTTTTGGAGGTGAGGAGTTCGTTATTCTTCTGCCTGATGCCAGTTATACAGAAGCTTTAGAGTGTGCAGAACGTATCCGTCAGGGGGTGGAAATACATAGTTTTCAACTGGATGACACCGTTTTGAAAGTTACGATAAGTATTGGAGTCACCCGTATAAACACTTTAGAGCCACTGGAGAGCGCACTGAATAGAGCTGATAAGGCCTTATATCAAGCAAAAGACTCAGGTCGAAACCGTGTATGTGGTGCTCAATTGCCAGTATGAACATATTGGTAGGTTGTAATGTGTTAATACTGTTCAACAAAAAGTAAGACCTGTTGCAGCCTGTAATGCTCTAGAGAGAGGGGTTTAGCTGGTTTTTACAGGTAAAAATGAATAGTTTGATGATACTTAGTAAAAGAGTAAAAGAGTAAATAGTTTATAGGTTTGTATTTTTAATATATTCATATAGATAGTGATATTATTGAAAATGAATATAAATTTATTTTATATTTGAACTTAAATTAGTGATTTTAGTCTAGCAAGTATTTACTTGATTTTATGTAATTCATACGTATGTATAAACCTCTGTTGGGAGGTTGTTTTAATAAATAAGTCTTGACATGAGAGCCTTATAAGCTTGTTATAGTACTAAGTGATTATGAAACATGCGCTGACACAATTTTTTTTGAAAAGTGCAGAAGTAGTGCTTGTATCTATAGTGGAATTAAAAATAAAGCAGGTGTGTATTCCAGCGAGGTCCAAGATACAAAAAGAGGCGCATTGAAAAAGGACAGCGTGAAAATGCATAACAGTTTATTGCAGATGGCAAGCCGCTGAATACGATGTAGAGCGGAAATAACCAATAAAAAGAAGGATATTATATATGTTATATACAGTTGCGTTAGTACTTATAGTGCTGTGGTTTTTGGGACTGGTTTCGTCCTATACCATTGGCGGATTTATTCACATTCTCCTAGTGGTTGCAGTGATTATCGTTTTACTGCGAGTGATCAGTGGGCGTAAGCCGCTTTAGCGGGCAGGCTTTTAGAAGAGCATATTAAGAGAGTACCTTGGCTCCGCTTGCGAGTGGAGTACTCATGGCTGTTTGGGGCGTGAGCGCTATGGAATCTTTGAGTTCCTATGTGTCACCGCGCCCTTACTGTTTATTGTGTAAATTTAGACTCGATTCTTAGAAATACGTTTTTATGTTTTTTGAAATAATGATATTCAGTATCGCAGTCTGGGCCCAGAGCTTTGGGTTAGACTAGTGAATTGACTATGCTGCCACTCTGGGCTGTGACATTATATGCACGCAATTTTTGCCTACTTCTTGCTGCTAAAACTTAAAGACTAAGAGAAACAATGAATTCAACGCCTGTAAAATCATCCTTATTTATACTCTGCGCTCTATTTTTGCAGGCAACTGCACAAGCTGATCAAGATCCCGTACAGGCTGATACGACTTATCAATCTGGCAAACAAACGCTATCCCATTATGTTCATGAGTTTATTAAACCCGTGCCAGCCGAACCTTATTGGTATGTGCAAGGCAGTGTATATACACGGCACTTTAATCCTAAGTCTGAGCATAATAATCATCAAAAACTGATCGGTTTGGAGCGTCACACCGAAAACAGTTATCTAATGGGCGGTGTAACCTTTAAGCACTCCTATGGCCAGCGTTCCTATTACGGTTATGTCGGTAAGCGCTTTGATTTTGCTGGCACACCTTTTTATGGCAAGGTCACAGGTGGCTTGCTGTATGGCTATAAGGGTGAGTACCGCAACAAAATCCCTTTTAACCGCTTTGAAATAGCTCCCGCAATCATTCCTTCACTTGGGGTGAAGTATCATCGATTGGGTGCTGAGATTGTCTTGCTGGGTACCGCAGCGACAATGATTAATATCGGTTTTGAACTCTAAGTATGATGTACTTAGGCTGTAGCGCGAGAGTGAGCATTGAGCGGCTACAGCAAGAGGTCAGAGTTGTGCAATAACGCGCTATATTTGAATTTAAGATCGATATCTATAAGATCGGACCAATGGTTGCTATCACATTATTCCAAATTCTGCGGTAATAACGCCAAGCCAACACGACGTGCAACTCAATCGGGTCAGAGTTTTCAATATACTGCTGCTGGCGCTCAGCGATGGCTTGAGTGATGTTTTTATCTTGCAGCAGAATATTGTTTTCATAGTTCAAGTCAAAGCTGCGCAGATCCAAGTTTGAAGAGCCAATCAAACTGACTTTGCCATCCACTGTGAGCGTTTTAGAATGCAGCAAACCTTCTTTGTGCTCATAGATCACACAACCTGCATCCAGCAAACGATGGTAATAACTGCGACTGGCAGCAGCGACAATCCAGCTGTCATTTTTCTTCGGGTACACCAAAGTGACGGCAACGCCACGGTGTGCCGCAGCACATAATGCCTCCAGAACCGTTGCGTCAGGGACGAAATAGGGTGTCGTTAGAGTCAACTCTTCTTCCGCGCAGGCAAATAGATTAGAGAATAACTGCGGTGTTGCGCCACGACGCTCTGTCGGTCCGACACCCATCACTAGTGCTGGAAAACCGCCTTCGATCGCTTCGGCTTGCAGTGGAATCACATCCAATGATTCACCTGTGGCTTGCATCCAGTCGCTGGCAAATAGCAGCTGATTCTGCGCTACGATGGGTCCTTCAAATCGCAGCATAATATCGATCCAAGGGCCGTATTTTTTCTTGACCAAAAACTCTGAATCGGCTGAGTTGCGACTACCGCAATAAGTGATACGCGCATCGACCACAGTAATTTTGCGGTGATTACGCAAATCAAGACGGCTGGTAACAATGGTGCGAATCAGATTATTAAACGGCAAGGCAACGGCAACCTGCACTCCCGCCGCGCTCATACGCTTCCATAGCGCCGACTTAATCAGTGCGCGCGATCCCAGTCCATCGGCCATGGCACGGCAGGTAACACCGCGTTGCGCTGCACGAATCAGTGCCTCAGCAACTGCTGTACCGGTGTTGTCGGTCAGCCAGATGTAATACAACACATGCACATGATCAGTGGCGGCATCAATGTCGGCCACCATCGAGGTCAGCGTCATGTCACCGTCTGCCATCAATTCAGCGGTATTGCCGTCCAGTGGATGGAAACCATTGATCGAACTTGCATACTGGAAGGCCGGTCGATAAATCCGTTTAATCAGATCGCTGCTGCTGGCAGGATCGCCCATAAAATATGAAGCCTTGGCTCTGATTTCAGCGAATATCTCATCGTGGCGCTTGATGGCACGGTTACCAATATCAATTTCACCAAACAGAAAATAGGCCCCGCTACCGAAATAAGGGAATAAGTTTAAAACAATAAACCACGCTAGACGCCCAGGCGGAGAGAGGTCATCACGCAGCAGAATGCGCGTGGTAAATGTTAAAACCAACAAGGCGTGTAAAGCCAGAATAACGGTCATTGAGTGTCCTGTGAAAATACAAAAGCCACGACAATGGTAAACGGGTTAGCGGTTTTAGTCAGTTATGAATATGGGCTAGAGGCTGTGTTAAGTGCAAAGAGGCAAGAAGCTTGAAGAATATGCTCTGCATTCAAATACTTTTTAGAACGTGGTGAGACCTACTGATTGATGCAGAACCTATATCGTTGATGTTCTTTATGAGGTGATTCCAGACACTTATCTATCGCAGTAGGTCGTAGCGCCGAAAGCTGGTTAGCAATGCAGGACAACTATGATCTTTGGTGGGCGAAGCAAGAGATTAATCTAGGTAATGTCCAAGCCGTATCTTTTGTGCTGGTATAACTCAATACCAGCAGAGCCCGCATCACAGAACTCTTCATCCATGGTCCCAAGTCCAGTGCTGTAAGACACGTTCCGCTGTATATCCGCAAACTGCAATTGAAGTTCACCCCCCATAACCCCGATCCAAAAAGCAAAGCCTACTGATATAGCTTACAATCACGGCCTTTTTATCTTGGCCTGTTTTATCGCTATCACGCACTGCAAGCTTTTCGCAGCCGCCGCCTTTATCAGTTGGGTTGTTGCTGCGCTGTAGGGTGATTTTAAGCGCTCGCAATACGGCCCTATTCAAAATACAGAAAAGGTTTTATCCAATGGCGCAACATAAAGTCCACCGTTACCACGACATCAGCTGCGGTCACCGCGTCTATGGCCATGAGGGTAAATGCCGTCATTTACATGGGCATAATTATCGCGTCCATTTCACTTGCGTTGCTGACAGTGGCGAGTTGGATA
>DATERS010000040.1:0-11438 GCA_035271365.1 Thiopseudomonas sp. | reverse complement strand
TCGGTGACGGGTAACGGCCACAGAATACGCAGCGGCCAAGCCAACAATAAAAACGCAGCATAGACCAGCGGCGCAGGAAGAATAAAATAAGGCTTACGCATTGAGACAGACCTTGCAGGTTTATATGGTCGCTAATATAACCTGTCGCGACCAAGACTGCATATTCTACTGCGTGCGATTGGCGAAATAGCAGCCGAATCAGCCATATAATGCTCAACACCAGCCATTTGCGTCATTCAGCGCTTGCACAGTGTTGCTGCACTGCTGATAGCGCGAAAACTGTCGACTGCATCACTCTTTGGCGATGTCGATTTGCCTTTTAAAAACGCTGGGATTAAATAAACCCTCAGTTCTTAAATAAGGCGCAGCCATGCAACAGTTAGCCAAGGTGATCCATCACGGTGCCAAAAACGGTGTCACCGGTTCTTGTCATCAGATTTTTATTGATCAGCACAATAGTTTCTTAATCGATTGCGGGCTGTTTCAAGGTGCAGAAACCTCAGCCGAGGGTCGCGCCAGTCATCAACAGTTGGAGATTGAGTTTGATATTTCCACCGTTAAAGCGCTGATTGTCACCCATGTGCATATTGACCATGTCGGGCGTATTCCTTATTTGCTGGCGGCAGGTTTTACAGGACCCATTATTTGCAGCGAGCCATCAGCCAAGTTGCTGCCGATTGTGCTGGAAGATGCCTTTAAGCTGGGCGTCAGCCGTGATCAGCATCTGGTCGAGCAATATATCAAGCTGGTCGCTAGCCGCATCATTGCCCTGCCCTATCAGCAATGGCTGCCGCTACTGAAAGCGCCGCTGCCGACTGTGGATATTCGTCTGCAACGTGCGGGGCATATTCTCGGCTCGGCTTTTGTTGAGCTGGATCTGCAGGTTAAAGGGCAAAAAGCTAAGCAGCGCGTGGTGTTTTCTGGTGATCTGGGTGCGCCCTATGCGCCGATTCTCTATGCTCCTAAACCGGCCTATTGTGCTGATCTAGTGATTTTAGAAAGCACCTATGGCGATCGCCTGCATGATAACCGCCGCGACCGTCGTCAGCGCTTACAGCAGGTGATTGAACAAGCACTCGAGGATCAAGGCACTGTGTTGATTCCGGCTTTTAGTATAGGCCGCACCCAAGAGCTGCTGTATGAACTAGAAGACATCATCCATCGCAATCAATGCCAAAGCTGCCTGAGCAACAGCGCTGACTTACTCAGCCAAGGCACAACACCTAAGCAAGGTTCGGTCTGGCAAGATATCCCAATTATTTTAGATTCGCCGCTGGCCAGCCGTTTTACGCAGGTGTATGCCCAGCTGCAGACCTTCTGGGATAAAGAAGCCCAGCAACGAGTAAATAAAGGCCGTCATCCGCTGGACTTTAAACAACTGATTACCATTGATAGCCACGCCGATCATCAAGCTATGGTCAAACACCTAGTCAACAGCGCCCGCCCGGCGATTGTGATTGCCGGCGGCGGTATGTGCAGCGATGGGCGTATTGTGAATTATCTAGAAGCCATGCTGGATGACCCACGCCACAACGTGCTCTTTGTCGGTTATCAAGCACAAGGCACGCTGGGCAGTCAGATTCAAAAGTATGGGCCGCGTGGTGGCTATGTAGAAATCAATCATCAACGCATCGATATCCGTGCTCAGATCACTACGCTGGGCGGTTACTCAGCGCATGCGGATCAAGCCAGTTTAGTGCGTTTTGTCACCGGTATGCGCAAGTGGCCACAGCAAGTGCGGCTGATTCATGGCGAGACAGGGGCGAAAGCGGTGCTGAGAGAGAAGATCTTGCAAGCTTATGCCGAAAAGCAGCATTGGGGGGAAGTGGTGATACCTGAGTAAATCACCGATTGCTACAGCATGGATGACGCTTGTATTACATCCATGCTGTAGTGTCGTATATCATTTTAACGTTTCCAGCAGCTGGATATTTCGCTAGCGCTGCCGCTTTTACCGCCAACTTCAATACCTCTTTTACCACGGTAATCTAGAGTTAAGGTTCCACACTTATCCTTTGCCATCATGTTAATCGGTTTCGCCTCTAAACGATAAGTTTGTGCTGTGAAACCATACGTCTTACCTGTGCTCAACGCCAAAGTATAGGCTGCGTTAGCACCATCTTTTGGGCTGTTGGTAAACGGTAAACTCGGCGCACTACCGCTTTGTCCATCCGCTAAATAACCACCCTTAGACGTGTAATGACGCTCCATAAACTGCGCTAACTCCATCAACGAAGCCTGTGCATCGGCACGGCGCGCCTGTTTTACATAGTCCTGATAAGAGGGATAGGCGATTGAGGCCAAAATCCCAATAATCACCACCACAATCATCACTTCAATCAAAGTGAAGCCCGCTGAACGTCGTGCAGTTAGTGCCATAGTCAATCTACTCATTCAGCTGTATTACCTCACCTGACGCCAAGATTCGAGTGTAGTACTCACTTTTTCACGAGTAACTACCCTGAGTTCTGGCTGTGCTGATGAACCAGCCCTAACCAGCTGACCATTAGCGAGCAGTACACCTTTAGCAACACCGGCATTCAGGTCAGATATACCGGACCACACCCGCTCACTATTTTCGATACCTAAATAATCATATTTCAAGCGACCACCGTTGGATAAATTCAGTGCCAAATCCATACTGATACCGCCAGATGCGCAGGGATCATTCACTGGCGTCATGGTAGTAAATACAACGAGGTCACTGCGTACTTGAGCTCGAGCGACAACACGCTCACCTTTGGCACCAGTAGCCGTTTTGCTACCCAGCCAAGCCAGATCCAGATACCATCCTTGCTGTGTGGTTAACTGATTTTCTGACACAGCCCGTAGCAACTCCTCATTACCTACTTCTTCAGTTTCAATAGTTTGCTGTAGTAATGATGTGCGTCCACTGATGGGTTGACCTGTATCAAACAAGCCATAGAGGCTCTCAATCGGTGGACTTTCTGGAATCTCTTTATCACCTAAGCGATAAAAACTACCCGTACCAAACACCACCATCGGTCGGCCCTTTTTATTAAATGTGGAGACTAAAGGTGCTGTAATCGCCTGCGGCTTATTATCACTGCCAGTGACAGTAAACAGTGGGCCATCTTTCAAACCGGCTGGCATTGCCCATTTAGATGCGTCTGCAGAACTCAGATCCACACGCCAAATTTTCCCGTCGGTACCGGCCACATAGATACGGTCAGCCTGCTTGTCGTTGTTTAAATCAGCAACCAATACACCACCTAAATTAGCCTGAGTATTAAACTCAAACTCTCGCAAGATACTGCCGTCTTTAACATCCAATATCCATACGTAGCCCTTATCTGGCGCTTGGTCGTGATAACCACTGCTAACAACCACACCAAACTTCTTATTCGGCAAGGCAACAATGGCTGGCTGCCCCATGTTGTAACCCATTTTGGGATGAGTGAACTCCCACATTACATCTGCGCTTGTTACGCTACTGTTGCTTGCTACGTTGGTAACATTTAGGGCAAATACGCTTTTCCCACCCGCACCACTTACGCCAACTGCTACAGTCGCCCACTTATCGCCTAACCAAGCATCTGTAATTCGCGGCGTACCATCTACATAGTAACGATGAGTGTATTCTGGATCTGCCAACTCACTGAGATTGTCGTAGACCGCATTGGGCACAAAAGCAAATAACTCACGCCCACCATTCGCGTCTGTGCGTGCATCAAAAGCATGCAACATACCGTCGTTAGCACCCACTACTACCATAGGCACACGCTTCTTATAGGCTTCGGTAGCACGAAACTCACTGTACTTATTCGTAATAGTCTTGTCCCAATCACTTAAGCGCGTATAACCTTGGTTCTCCTGATAGACAAACTGCGGATCCGAGTTAACAATATCCCCTAAACGACTACTACGCTCACGAAAAACACCACTGGGCTGAGCTGCGGTCAGCTCTTTACTGCGCTCTCCGCGTAAGTAGTTCAGTTTGTCTTGACTTTCTAGCTGAGTTTTTTGCTCATTGCTGAGTGAGCTCCAGTTAAAATTAATACCTTGAGTCAGTACCGCTTGATTTTGTACACTTTTAATACTGAGAATATTTCGATTCTCAATTTTAGAGTTATCAATCCCATCTAACTTAGCAGCGGCACTCCACACAGGCTCAGCATTAATACCATTAGGAGCTAGCTTCAGAGCACGCAAGTCTCCACTCCAAGCTGTACTGTTAACATTAGACTGAAAGAGCAAGCTGCCTTCTTGCAGTTTTGATGAACTAGCAGCTAAAGCTGCTGTAGTACCTTGACCTTCACTGGCAATCTGCACAAACGCTTGGCGCAAACTTTCCACCATGGCTTCAGCGTCACTGGCGACATAAAAGTTATTAGGACGCGGATAGTTGCTGGATAAAAACTCCCCCTTAGGGTGCCACCACGCTTCCTGTAACTCGTTACCATAACTGTAGGTTTTAGGTACTTTAAATCCACCGTATTTGGCTGCTAGCCAATACTGGTTATCACTACGACCTGCTAAGACTTGGTTCTCACGCACATCAACCCAATACGTTGATGCCGTTTGTTTACCCGCCATATCAGGACGCATATCTTGCGTATTAGCATAATACGCCAAGCCGGCAATATAGGCTGAGTTACCCCGACCAGTAAAGACAGCACTAGCAGACTTATTAACACCCTCTAAATCAAATACTTTTTTAGTATAACCATTCAATCCATGAGGATTCATAAAAGCATTATCATCACTTGGTAGTAAATTCCTATCTTCGTGAGTATTAGTATCACCAATACCTAAGATGGCATTTTTCTGACAAGTGTATTGAATTGGATCAACCCAGTTTGTAACGACAGGAAAATAATCCTTTTTCAAGTCGCTATTAGCTTGACTGGTATAATCAGTAATATTTCCTTTACCCCGTAAATAACGTATCGCGGCATAATACAGCTCACTTACTGGGTCATTACTTTTATGCTGGTTAGACTTCTCACCAAACTTATTAATATAGTTAATAACACCACTATTGCCTGTACCATCATTACGAGGATTATCGTGCAAAACACCCGTTTTCGAGTCCCACTCTTTAAATATATTATCACTGAGGCCCGGTGTGCCAGGCGTACGCTTATTAACACCAATATAATCCTGTGGAGCGCGCAACACGCCACCATTAAGATTATTACCATCAATATTCAAATAACTGAATACGCTATAACGAATATCATCAGCGTACTCTTGCAGCAAACCTTCTGGCTTATAATTATCGCCATACTGCTTACAGTTATCTTCTAATAATCCTTTTTTACAAACTTCTACTCGAACAGAAAAATATTCTATATCTTTCTTAGGCCCTATAAGAAAACGGTCAGTCTCTCGAATAATCTGTAAGGTTTTATTTTTTTGATAACCATTCCCTGACACCACAGAACTTGTTAGTCGACTAAAGCCAGTACCATAGGGTGTCACTCTACCTGCTAACGCAGGACTAATGACACGATCAGCAAAGAATTCACTACGATTAGCACGAGTGGCTTTTTCTAAGATAGTTTGATTTTTTGTATCAACAGCACGATAGCCACCAGTTAAAGCCTTTCTAAAAGGGTCAATGGTTTGCGTGCCAGCCCAGTTCAGATAGTGGCCACTCCATTTACCATTGCAATTTTTATTATTATCTTTGAAATCAAAGTTTTGGGGTTTAAAGTAGCCCGCACCATCTTTTTTCTTAACTTTACCGAAAATAAGATGGTTATCGATATCCTCCTCCTCATACTCATAGCACTTACGAGAATCAAAATAGCCTGCATAAGTTCCGTCAAGACTATAGTCACCCAAGTTCGCCACACTGATCACCGTTGGGTATTCCGCAGACGGAGTTAAAACCAAGTTGCCCGGAATATTACCGCCGCCCAGCAGCAAGGGACTTTGCGCAATATCCGCTTGCGCTACTGGTGCTAGTACTAGCAGTAAGCTAATACTGCACACAACTCGAGCGTCGAGCACCGCTGCTGCAAGCTTGGTAAATACTGTATTCATAATAATAATTCCTTGCTAGAGCGCCGGTTAGGGCAGACTTTGCGTCTCTATTGCCACAGTTTCTGTGCATTCAATTCTATAGGTGGCACGTAATTGAGTTTGACTCACAGGCTCACCATCAGTATCTGTATTTAAGCCAAAGCCTGTTGCATCGATCCGCACTAAAATACCACGATAATTGTCGTGACCAGACTCACCTTCACCGGGAAGCAGCTTCAAAGTAACAATACTATACTCAGGCGCTTTAGCTACATTTTTAAAACCACTGTAAGCACCCTCGATATTAGGCTGATCTTGCAGATTCTCATCAAAATCACAGCCATTAAAAGTGCTGCGTGCTATGCGTACGCCCATTTGCAATGCTGCTTCTGCAGCTTGATAAGACAGGTTACTTTCACGCAAATTATTTGCCATATTTTCCTGCAAGGTCGTACCGCGTATACCACTCAGACCAATCACAGTAAGTAGCAACAACATCACCAATGCAATCAATAATATAGCACCACGCTGGTGCGTTTCCTGATTAAAAGCTTTTTTCATGGAATCGATTCCGTAAGACAACCAGCGTTGAAAAGTCTTTCTGTAGTCCTGATTTTGCAACAACAGTTAACGTGACTCGTACAGCTAAAACAGCCTGCCAATTATTCACCTCATCGGCAGTCACATATTTTGAAATAACAGGTGCATCGTCTGTAGCATCAAAGGATTTTGCAGCAACGCCATACTCAAGCTGTATTTTTTTCACACCACTGACTAATAGCTCTTGTTCTATTATTGTATTGTCATAATCATAACGCGCACGAAACAATGAACGAACATCATCAACTTCATCTTTATCAATATAATATGCCCGACTTTCAAACCTTAAAACCTCAAAACCATTATTATAATAACTAGTCCAATCATGACTGGAGTCTTTCTTAATATAATCATTATTTAATGAGGTGTTATCAATTTTATTTTTAAATAAATCACAACCTCTACCATCTGCAATTAAGCCAATATCACCATCAAGTAAGGGTGAATAGATGCCTTCAGTTGTATCTAATTTTATTTGCTCATCTTGTTTATTGCCTGAACCATCACGATAATGTGTTGAACCACCTGCTGCGAACTGAATAAACAAACCATCTGAACCTGCTGGCACCTGAATAAAAGACGGCGCTTTACCACTAGACCAACCTATAACAGCTCCATCTTGTTGTGACCAAATACTGCGCTTACTGTCATCAAGATGATTGCGCGGTAAACAGCTTGAATTAAGGTCATTATTGTCGCTGCATAGGTCTGTATAATCCTGCGGACTCAAAACACTCTCTATACTGCACTGACCTTGATAACCAGCATTAGCAATATCACGTACCAGCAACTCTAAAGCAAAACGACCATTTTCTTGTATTTCTGACAGCTCTTGATTTTTAACATAGGTTTCTTTGCTACTTAAAAAAATCTGTGTCACGCCTAACATCAATAAAGTACTTAAGGTAATAGCAATCATCAGCTCAACTAAAGATAGGCCAGCCTGACGGTATGGATTGATGCTGCGCATTATATTTCAGTCCGATAAGCAAAGGTTTCAGCGGTGTTAATAAGATCGTCATCAGATGCTTGTATTGCTCCACGACTATCATTCCAACGTACTTCTAAAACGACTAAATCACCCTCACGAGTAATACTTCCAGTACCATTTGGCAAGGTATCAGCTAAATCATTCAGCCATTGAGCAATATCGCGCTTGGCCAAATCATCACTACTTATATTATTTTTATTGGAGCTAGCTGGAAACTTTACCGTATAATAAGCGCTATTTTTATCTCGAGCTACTTTATAATTAGCTCGCATACGCTCAGTCATATCATGCGCTAAAAAAGTCGCTTGCGAGCGATAATATGAACTGTAAGTACCTTTAATACTTAGGGTTTGCAAACCTGCCATCCCAAGCAAACCAATGCCAAGCACAACCAGTGTCACTAACACTTCAATTAAAGAGGCACCACGCTGCGGATGAATACCTTTGCTTAACATGAGCCTTTCCTCAGTTTTATATTGCCTGAACGACTCATCTTTAATTCGTACTGTATGCCGTTACTACAGTCTTGGGCATTGACTTTTAGGCTATAAGCAGTAGACAAGCTTCCATCACCGGCAAACTCAATGGTACTGATAGGCCCTTGCACAACCAAGGTGCGCCCTGACTCCCATACTTTCAAAACATTATTACCGGACATCATCAACCAACCAACACTCCAATCAGATTTGCCGGTTTCGCATTTTTCAAAATCTGCGCTGGCACGACACACAACAACAGGCTTTTTACGCTTAACCGCCTCAGACCGCGCAACTTGCATGGTAGTACGCAATTCATTAGCAGTAGTGCTGATGCGGTTACTCAGCAAAATGCCACTAAACGAAGGTATCGCTATACTCAAAATAATAGCTAACACAGCCACAGTGACCATTAACTCTATGAGCGTGAATCCACGTATATTTTTCAAGGTCGCCATTGTGACTCCGTGCATTTTCTACACCCTAAGAACTGAGGGTTGTGCAGCTTTACGGCTCGACAAATCCGCAAACAGCAATAACTATACGCCACCTATACAAAACAACAGAAAGCTATACAAAACCACACCAAGATAAACAAGAGCTTGCTCTGTACAAAATATCGACACATATATCCTCTTATTTACATCCGCGCAAGTCATTTTCCAGACTGCCAACAAAGCAGCTCTATTACCTTATATTGGTTTGACTTATATCAGTTTAATGTCAGTGAACATAATACTTTATTGATCTAAGTCGATTCAAATCACCAGCATTACACCATGTGCTTTGCAGCTCATCTGCGCCATACAACCGACTGTCCCGCTTGCATTGAATAGGCTCTATAGCGCCTGTAAACTAGAATCTTAATAAAGGAGAAGCTTATATGGATGTTCAACGCAGATTTACCATAATTGAACTGATGGTCACTGTGACTATTGCTGGCATTTTATTAGCCGTAGCAGCGCCTTTTTTTCGCGACATTATTATCAGCAGTCGCCTCAACACTGGTACAAGCTTATACCTCAGCACCCAAGATGCTGTAAATAATCAAATGCAAAGCTAGTATGGCATTCAAGATAATGGCATAAATAATAAAACTCGCTCTAAGCTGCTTGAACGTAAGATCATCAAGGGTGTTGCACTCACAGGTCAAAGCAATATCAAGATTGCCCGTGTGATTGATAGCGGCACACGCGCTGAATTAAAAGGAAAAGAAGGCAGGTATATTGATTTCTATAATATGCAAGGTGACAAACCTCAGGCAACAGGGGAACGCATGATCACACCTAACAAGTTCCAAGGTGGCGCCTTAACCGGTACAACCCGCAACCCTAATGCTCATGATCCTTGTGCTATTGATGGCGCGGGTATAATCATGGCGATCGATCCATTTACAGGTGCAAGCCTTAGTAATAGTTTCTTTAATATCAATGGTAGCGGTACTGTGATGTTCAAAGATAAGTTAACCGTCATCTCAGGCATTGGCTTTGGGACTGGTATCAGTAATCCAGCTTTTCTCAGTGGAAAAATGTATATATCTACAGATAATTCCGGCCTTAGCGGCACAGGTACATCAGGTGGAAACGGCGGGGATGAGGGTATAAAAACACCTAAACGCACCTCATGGCGCGAACTCATGAATCCGGAGGATTGATATATGTTTAAAATAAAGCAGCCCAGCTCACGCCAATCCGGCTTCACCTTAATCGAGCTGATGATCACTGTAGCAATCGTTGGGATTTTGGCAGCGATTGCCTATCCATCGTATTCGCAGTATGTGACGCGTACCTACCGTGATAGTGCTAAAGCCTGCTTGGCTGAGCATGCACACTTTATGGAGCGCCATTATGTTAACGAGCTCACTTATAAAAACGCTACTGTAATTCTAAGCTGCGCAACCGAAAGCAAGATGGATACGCGCTACACCTTCACTGTTGATGACATTACACAAAACACCTATACCGTGAAAGCCACACCAAAAGGCACGCAAGCCAGCGATATATGCGACATTCTCAGCATTGATCACAAGGGGGCTCGAAAACCTACCACTGATGGTTGCTGGTAAACAACTCATAAGCGGATGATCTCTTAAGGCTCAGAGATCTCCGCCACGATTACCTCTCCATTGATTCTGGCGGCGCAGCAATGCGCACCTAATGGTCTTTGGTGTTCTGTAAATCAAGCCTGCGGATTACCTAAAACCACCACTTTTAAAGCAATGGCTAGCTAAAACAGCGTTGTTCACCCCGTAAAATCAGCTACTAAAAACTGAAGCCTATGCAGTTCTGCGAGATGCCAAACCGCCAATATATTTTATGCTGCATCCGTTTTCGGGTCGTGACTAGCCAGCGTTTTCAACTCCTATATATATCTTACAAGTAGCCTGACATTTTTCTTTATGTTACTTATGAGCTATAGCGACTAAAAAACTATAAAATGATATATCATATCGATACGTTTAAAAAGTAGGTTAACTGCGCTTCTTATGGCTCATTTACGATCCATAAAGCATTTTGAAGATTATCAGCTCTAAAAACCTTATCCAACTTCGACATAAATTGCGCTGAAACAGTCATATTCTTATAGAGTATGCATCATATAAAGGGACGTACATGACTGCTCAACGCGGATTTACACTGATTGAGTTGCTGGTGACTGTAGCTGTGGCTGGCATTTTAATTTCAGTCGCCACACCTTTTTTTCACGACACTATTATAAGCAGCCGTCTCAATACAACAGCACTAGAGTTAGCAGACGCCCTTGCTTTGGCCCGCTCGGAATCCATCACGCGCAATCGCACCATTACATTCTGCCGCTCAAGTAGCGCGGATAGTTATGTGTGCGCCAGCGGCAACCATGACGATCTTTGGAAGCACTGGCTTATCAAACAAAATGCGAGCAGCACAGTTGCTGATGAGGCTGATGTAATCCGTCGAGGTCGCATCAGCTCACTAATATCTAATATCCAAGTCACCACAGCAGGTATCACTAACAACACACTTCGATTTAATACTGACGGTTTAGTTCGCGGTGGATCCACTTTGCTGAGTACAGCAAAAATCATTGTTTGTGCGCCCAGTTTACCCACAAACGCCGCACGTATTATTAATATTGGTGCAGCCGGTCATATTACGATTGATAAAAAGGATCAGTGCGAATGAACAGCGCACCATCAAGCATAGGACTACCCAAGTACCAACGCGGTGTTGGCATGGTTGAGGTTTTGATCACCGCACTGGTTTTAGCTATCGGCCTACTGGGCTTAAGTGCTTTACAACTCACAGCACTCAAAAACAATCACAGCTCTATGCAGCGCTCTATTGCAGTAGTGCAAAGCTATACGATTATTGAGGCCATTCGGGCGAATCCTAATTCAGCTA
>DATERS010000039.1:0-2086 GCA_035271365.1 Thiopseudomonas sp. | reverse complement strand
CGAAGAGATTCAGCGCGTACCTGTTATTGTACTTGCGCGCGATATAAAGGCAATGTCTGAAATTCAAGCTGATGATTTGGTTGAGGAAATGCTCAGAATTGCACCACCGGGCAGTTATAATGATGCGCAAAGCCTGGTGGGTAAAGTAGTTTGGCGTGATTTAGCTGCAGGTGCTGTGCTCAATGAAGCTAGCTTTGCTGTAGCAGGTCCACTGGCGCGTATGATTCGACCTTCTGAACGCGCCTTAGCAATTGATGTCGATGAAGTCACTTCTGCGGGTGGGCATTTACAGCCCGGCGATTATGTTGATGCGCTACTGTATTTACGTGATGACGAAACCAACAGTGACCGCACGGCTCAGGTTGTAGTGCCTGCACTACGCTTACTCAGTGTTGGTAGTGCCTTAGGTGCATCCAGTCAAGGCGAGCCATTGATGCTGCCTGAAGAAGATGAAGATCCTAATGCGCGCCGTCCACGACGTGTAGAGGCTGCACGTACTGCAGTCTTAGCTATTCCTGAAAGTTTAGTCAGTCGCTTTATGCTAGCAACCCAAGTCGGTAAATTACGTCTGGCTGTACGCAGCGTGGATGAGAAGTTGCTTGCTGCTTATCAAAGTGGTGAAGAGCCGAGTGCCGAAGTTGAAGAGCTTAAGCGTCAGTTGTTTCAGTTTGAAAAATTAGCGTTGAAACAGACCAAGGGTCGACAGCCTGGTTTAGTAGCACCCCGTCCCGCAGGTATACCTGTGTACAGTGGATCTTCAATCTCCCGTCAAAATCCCTGAATTGCAAGGTAGCAGATCATGAAGTTTAAGATTTCTCACAACCTAAGCTGCGGATTTCTACTTGCAGCCGCAACTTTGCTGGTATCCCCAGCGTTGTTTGCCGCATCCGCGTGCTCCAGTTTAGCCCCTGCTCCATCTGTTTTAGAGCTGCGCCAAGGTGTTCATCAAGAGTTTCATCTACCGGTTAATATTAAGCGCTTAGCGGTGGGTAACCCTGAGCTGGCTGATGTCAAAGTTACAAGTCGTAATAGCTTTTTGGTATTGGGCTTAGCCAATGGTGTGACCAACTTAAGTGTTTGGACATCGTGCGCTAAAGAGCCACGTCAAAGCATGTTGTTTATTGAAGGTGAAGCGGCTTCTGCGTTAACTAAGCCGGTGACTGCTCAGGTTACTGCTGATATGCCACTACCGAACCAAGTGCAAACAGATATTCGTTTTATAGAAGTGAATCGAACCAAACTGAAAGAGATTGGTATATCGCTTTATGGTAAAGGATCTAATAATAAAGTAATCACAAGTCCTGGAGGCGCTATTATTGATGCTGCAACTGGCTCGTTACTTGGCTCAAACTTATTAGGTGAGGGTTTTAATATTGCTTGGGGCGGCGGCAGTAAAAAATATTTAGGTGCGTTGAATGCGCTAGAAAAAAGTGGCTTTGCTTATACATTGTCACGTCCGAGCTTAGTTGCTATGAGTGGCCATACAGCGAGCTTTTTGGCCGGTGGTGAGTTTCCTGTGCCTGTACCTTCAGGTAACAGCGATTCAATTTCTATTGAATATAAACCCTATGGTGTAAAGCTAAATTTAACGCCAACAGTAATTGATAGAAATCGAATTCATCTAAAAGTTGCTCCTGAAGTGAGTGAGATAGATACCAACCCGGGTAATGGAGTTGTCATTAATAATATTCCAGTGCCTTCATTTACTGTGCGCCGCACTGATACCACTGTTTCCTTAGCAGATGGTGAAAGCTTTGTGATCAGTGGCCTGATGAGTACACGTAATAGTGCCGTGGTCAATAAACTCCCCGGGCTAGGTGATATTCCAATTCTTGGGGCATTTTTCCGTAACACGAAAAATAGTACTGAAGAGCGTGAGTTGTTAATGATTGTGACACCGCACTTAGTTAACCCTCTAGCGGCTGATGCTAATCTGCCCGAGTTACCGGGCGAATCATTGCGCGAATATGACCCTTCGGCATTTGAAATGTTGTTGTTGGAAAATGGTAGTTTCGATAAGCGTAATGGCCTGTCAAGGTAAGGTAAGGATACGATTATGATGGAACAGACATTTCTTGCCTGTGTG
>DATERS010000038.1:0-4954 GCA_035271365.1 Thiopseudomonas sp. | reverse complement strand
AGTTACCATGAAGCTTAAGTTAGACGAACCCTTTGCTAGCCTTTGGGCGGGGCAAGATGCGTTTGTCGCTGTCGAGCAATTGCAAGGCGAGGTGTACCGCGAGTTGGAAGCACGGCGCACATTGCGTACTGAAGTCGCTGGACGCGGTTATTTTGTTAAAATCCATCGTGGTATTGGTTGGGCGGAAATATTTAAAAACTGGCTGACGGCTAAAGCCCCCGTACTGGGTGCTGAACAAGAGCTGATCGCCATTGAACGATTGCAACAAAACAATATCGCCACTATGACAGCGGTGGGTTTTGGTACCCGTGGGCGCAATCCAGCGCAACAGCATTCGTTTATTATCACCGAAGAACTCGCGCCCACCACCAGTTTGGAAGATTACTCGATCAACTGGCGTACGCAGCCGCCTGCGCCAGATTTGAAATGGGCATTGATTGATCGTGTCGCGCAGATGGTTGGTGGTATGCACCGTGCCGGCGTGAATCACCGTGATTGTTATATTTGCCATTTTTTATTACATACTGATCAGCCGATTACGCCTGAATCATTTCGTCTTTCGGTGATTGATTTACACCGAGCACAAACTCGCCAAGCCACACCCAAGCGTTGGCGTGATAAAGATTTAGCGGCTCTTTATTTTTCTGCGTTGGATATTGGCTTAACTCAGCGCGATAAATTGCGTTTTTTACGCGAGTACTTCCAACAACCGCTGCGTGATATTTTGCGTAATGAAGCACAATTGCTCAGTTGGTTAGAAGCTAAAGCAGCTAAACTCTACGCGCGTAAAGAGCGCTATGGAGATGCGCTGTAATGTCTGATTGGCAGTTAGCAGCAGATTATCAAATGCTGCAAGCGGATTTTGGCAGCCTCGAGAAGGTGTTTGCTCTGCAGGGTGAGCGTATCACCCATGACCCGATATCGGAGCTGATTCGTGTCACCCGTGACGGCGTTAATTATTATGTGAAACGCTACCGTAATAACGGTAAAGGTTTGCGTAAATATGCTGCCAAACCACGAATTAAATCCGAGTGGCAAAATCTGAAGCGCTTTGCTAAGTGGGGTATTCCAACCGCTAAGGTGATTGCCCAAGGCTTAGAGCGTCAGGCTGGTGCTTTTGTGCGTGGCGCGATGATTACCCGTGAAATCCCCAATAGCCGTGATTTAGCAGATTTAGCCGATACCGGTAGTCCACTTTTGCAAGATCGCGCATGGGTTCAGCAGATTAGCGCACAGGTTGCTCACGCCACACGCGTGATGCATCAGCACCACTTTACCCATAATGATTTAAAGTGGCGCAACCTACTGGTCGACGATCAAGCTCAAGTCTATTTAATTGACTGTCCCGCCGGTACCTTTTGGTGGGGGCCGCTGCTGCGCTATCGGATGATTAAAGATTTAGCCTGCTTGGACAAAGTCGGCAAATACCAACTCAGTAATACTCAGCGCCTGCGCTTTTATTTACAGTATTGCCAGCGTACGCGGCTTAATGCCCACGATAAAAAGCAAATCGCCAAAATTGTGCGGTTTTTTGAGGGGCGAGAATGAACAACTTTATCGATCCGGTTATTGCTGATCTGCTTAAGCTGCATCAACTTGATAGTTTTACTGCGTTGTGGGATTTAGAGCTGGAAGCAGTTGATGAGCCCAATACTGAGCGTGGTGGCTGGAGTAGCGTGGCTAAACTCACGCTGGATGAGCAGACGTTTTATTTAAAGCGTCAAATCAATCATTTAACACGCACGCTACAAAAACCTTTGGGTGAACCGACCTTTGCCCGTGAAATGCGTAATATTCAGCGTTATCAACAACTAGGTATTCCAGCCTTACGTGCGGCGTTTTTTGCTCAGCGTAAAGTTGCAGGTGAACAGCAGGCGATCTTAATGACCCATGCCTTAGAAGGCTGGGAAGATTTAGATTATTGGCAGCAACAGTGGCTGACTTTAAGTGCTGAGCAGCAGCAGGGTATTATTCAGGCCTGCGCCAAGCTTGCTAAAACACTGCATCAAGCCGGACAAATACATGGCTGTTTTTATCCTAAGCATATATTTTTACAAAAGCAGGCCTCAGGTTTTACTGCGCAGCTGATTGATCTAGAGAAAACTCGCCCTTTACTATTTGGACAGCGTGATCGTATTAAGGATTTAGAGCCGCTATTTCGTCGTTCCCGTCATATTTGGGGGCGTGAGCAAGCGCAGTTGTTTTTACAAAGCTATCTGGATAAACCAGAGGATATCCCAGCTTGGCTACAGCGCTTAGACGCACGCCGTAAGAATAAGGAGGCACGCTAATGCAGTTAAGTCAGCTGAGCGGCCGTACGCCACAATTGCCGCTGACTTTAGAGTTGGCCAATGAACAAACTCTAGTTATCGAACAGTGGCTGCGAGTGCTACCTGGTCAGCGTTATGTGGGTAAAGCCCAGTGGCAAGGTCGCAGTGTCTTGGCTAAGATTTTAGTCGGTAGTAAAGCCGCGCGCCAGTTCACGCGCGAATCCGCTGGCGCACAGCTCCTCACTGAGCAGCAGATTACCAGTGCAGCTCTATTAGACGCCCAGCAGCAAAGCGATGGCAGCGCCTATGTGTTGTTTGAGTTTATTGAGCATGCACAGAGTCTGGCTGAAGCTTGGCAAGCCTGCAGTGCCGATCAACCACTGAGTGAGCAGCAAACCCAAGTGCTTGGTGGTGCGTTAAGTGCTGTGGCGCAGATGCATTTACGGGGTTTATGGCAAAGCGATTTGCATCTGGACAATCTATTACAGCAGGGCGATCAGCTGTATGTCGTTGATGGCGGCGGCGTGCAAAGTGAGCAGGCCGGTCAGCCGTTGTCGCAAGAAAAAGTTATCGCGAATTTAGCTGTGTTTTTTGCTCAGCTACCCAGTGCTTTTGATGACCACCTTGAAGAGCTACTGATCCATTATCTGCTGGCCAATGGCGAACATGCGCTGCGTTTAGAAAAACTGCAAAAGCAAATACTCAGTATTCGCCAATGGCGTGTTAAAGATTATTTAAACAAAGCTGGGCGCGAATGCAGCTTGTTCAGTGCCAAAATAAATCCGTTTGGTTTGCGGGTGGTCTGGCGTGCAGCGCAAACTGAGATTGAGCCTTTACTGGCTGATCTTGATGCTGCGATTGCCACTGGGCATATTTATAAAACTGGCGGCGCTGCAACCGTAGCGCGCATTGAGCACGGTCAACGCAGCTTAGTGGTTAAGCGCTATAACATTAAGAATGTTGCCCATTGGTTGAAGCGCTTTTGGCGACCCAGTCGCGCTTGGCACAGTTGGTTGGCTGGGCATCGCCTGAGCGTGCTAGGTATTAACACACCACAGTCCTTGGCTGTACTGGAAAATCGTTGGTGTGGATTGCGCGGCAGTGCGTGGTTAATTAGTGAATATTGTGGTGAGCAGGATATAATTGACCGCTTGGCTGCGTACGAAGATAACGACGTTGTGCCAGAGGCTGAGATTGTTGCGTTAGTTGAATTGTTGAACGCACTGATTCGTGAAAAAATCAGCCATGGTGATTTAAAAGGCCACAATATTTTATGGCACCAAGACCGCTGCTTTTTAATTGATTTAGATGCCATGCAGCAGCATCAGAGCATGCGCAGTTTTAGCCGCGCGTATTTAAAAGATCGCACCCGTTTATTACGCAATTGGCCGCACGACAGCCCATTGTATAGATTGCTTGATCAGCGTTTACCGCAGTTGCCCAGCAGCTGCCCTGAAGACTAAGAGGCAAAACGACCCATGGCACTGACTATTCTAGGCCTATCTGGCGCACTGAACCACGACCCATCGGCAGCGTTATATATTGATGGCAAGCTGATTGCCGCCGTTGAGGAAGAGCGTTTAGTACGCGACAAACATGCCAAAAATCGCATGCCTTATGAGTCTGCGAAGTTCTGTTTAGAACAAGCAGGGATTACCCCCGCGGATGTCGATGTGGTGACTATTCCGTTTGCGCCGATTAGCATCTTTGGTAAAGCGCGCTGGCACTACGCCAAGCGTTATTGGTATGCACCTGAGCGTGCATTAGATGCGATTTTGATGGGTAATCGCCGTTATAAGCGTTACTACAGAAAGATTCAGTGGTGCTTAGTGCAACTGGGATTTGACTTGAAAAAAGTTAAAATCGAGCCGGTCGAGCACCACTTGGCTCACGCTGCCAGTGCCTATTTGTGTTCTGGCATCCAAGAAAAAACCGCCATTATGGGCATTGATGGTAAAGGCGAATACGCTACGACCTTCTTTGGTTACGGTGAAAACGGCAAGATTCATAAAATCAAAGAGTTTTATGATCCAGACTCATTGGGCGGCCTGTATGGTGCGCTGACCGAGTTCCTTGGTTTTGAAATGCTCGATGGCGAATTTAAAGTCATGGGTATGGCGCCCTATGGCAATCCAGATTTATATGACTTATCACGTTTAGCCAAGTTTGAAGATGGCGAACTGGTGATTAACACCGAGTACGTCAACGTGGTGGGTGTGCGTCGCTATAAAGAGAAGGGCAAAGGCTTTTACTTCTCGCCTAAGTTGATTGAGTGGTTAGGTCCAAAACGCGAAGGTGATATTGCTGACGATCCCTATATTCACTACGCCGCTAGCATTCAAGCGCTGTTTGAAAAGCTTTCTTTAGAGATGATGGATTACTACCTCGGTGACATTCTGAAAGACACTGGCCGCCTTGCTTTTGCTGGTGGTAGTGCGCTGAACGTTAAACTGAATCAGAAAATCATTGCTCGTGATGATGTGAAAGAACTCTTTGTACAACCAGCCGCCGGTGATGCTGGTACTGCAGTGGGTGCCGCCGCCTATATTTCACAACAACGTGGCGTACCAGTGGAGAAGATGGAGCATGTTTATCTTGGCCCTGAGTACACTAACGAAGAAGTGATTGCCGCCTGTGCCAAACACTCTGGCCAGCCGCAGTGGCAGAAAATCGATAATGTACCT
>DATERS010000037.1:0-8311 GCA_035271365.1 Thiopseudomonas sp. | reverse complement strand
GGGGACGCCATTTGCGGGCTAAAACCTGATAACTCATAGCAACCGTAGACCAGCAAGAAAACAGACCCACATGCTAACGGAGGACAGCAGAAAATGCACCCGCAACACATGATTGGGATGAGCTTTAATAGTATTTACAGGAGGATTTACGAGAGATAAAGCAATTTAGGTGGCAACCACTGCCAGCCACACCCCGGCACACAATGTCACCGCTATGGCTGCTCCCTTCCGGGCCTGACCAGGTTTACGGTTAATCGTTGCGAGGGGACCGGCAGGGTCGCCATAACAAAACACCAAGATTTGGTGTGGGCGTATTGTACTCATTTTGCGCGGGGATGCAAGGTGCTTGGTGATGGAACACCGGGAATGGGTAAGTTATCATTTGCGTTAACGAAATTAAGGATGAAAAAATTATGAGCCTAGAAAAATTAAAGCAGCGCGCTTTGGAGAATCCTCAGGTGAATGCTGAGTATCAGAACCTAGAAGCCGAGTTTGAGCTGATTAACCAAGAGATTTCTTTGCACACCCAAGCTGCGCTCAATAAAGAGCAACAAGCTGGGTGCGCATATACTCAGAAAAAACACCACTCTATAGGCGCCTCTCAATCTCATTTATGCCTGCTTGTTAGGTGTTTTTATACTTGATAATCAGAGTACCTTTCGAAAACCTCTGCAGTAACTGTTTTAGCCCTAAAACCCTTTCCGCTTGGCTGAACAACAAACGTTAAAGAGTCTTCTAACCTGACAGGGTTGTCTTTATAGTCATCCCCAATATGAAAGCCCTTTGAAAAAGGGCTAATTGATCTTGCAAAAGCATCAATTAGTAAGTCTCGATCTGTAAACTCAGTGTCACGGTCCAGTTCAGACATATTAGCAATAATGGCACAATCGATTAATGTTCCTTCAAGCCAGTATGACGTTGAGGCGTAGCCTGCACACCACTTTATATTAGTACCTTCCAAATAAACTTCCATCGTTGGTGTATTCTCACCGACAAAACATGACCCAAGCATTAACCCAGTAATATTAAATTCTTTTGAACGCTCACCAATTAAGTAAATTAGCTTACCGAGATTTGATTTACCAATTTTTGTTTTATAACCATGAGCTGCAATATAAACCGTTGTATTGATAAACTTTCTTTTACAGAGGCAATCAAGAGCTTGCTCAAAACTTTTAGAATCATAAAAATTAGCGTGATAAACCTCTGTGTTTCCCGCTAACTTAGCAACACCTTCAATAAATGGAAGAACACTAGTTCTATTTGAATCTGCTTCATCAAGCTCCCAAGGTGACTCAAGAATTAAAATTGCTCTATTAGCACTCACCTGCTTCATAATCACTCCTTATAAAATAATACTGAACTCATCTAGCTATTTAAAACACAATTAATAAGCACCTTAACCCTCTCGCCCAGCCCCACCCTCTTTACCTCTCAACCCCTTCATCAGCACATCAAACATCAAGCTCACAAACCCTTGCGCCACGGCTTCATTCGACAGCACTTTCATCGCCATCTTTTCATGAATGCCCATGCTTTCAATCACAGCCTTATTAATCGAGTCAGGAAACTGCCCCAGCATGGCTTGCTCTTTACTGTTGCTGCGCAGCTGGTCCATGGCGACTTCGTCTTCTGAGACTTTGCCGCAGATGGTGTTGGCGTAGTTGAGCATGTCGGCTTCGGTGAGGCCGTCTTCGATAAACAGGTCGTTCATGCGCTCGATGATTTCATGCAGCAGTTCAGTTTTTGGATCTTTGGGTACGGCACCGACGCCTTCTTTGCTGGGGCGTAAATAGGTGTCTTGTTCTTCACCAATTTTATTGCCCAGCTGTAAGTCGGCTTCGCGCTGCTCGTGCAGGCGGTAATGGGTCATCACCACATCAGACAGATCGATATCGTCTTGCATGGCATCGAGGCGTAGTAATGGATAGAGGTACTTGGAGAATATGCTCAGCTTTTCCAGCTCAAAGTCGTTAAAGTCGACGATTTGTGAGCAGAACTCGTAATAGCGATGGAATGACAGCAAGTCTTTCTTGAAGACTTCCAAGATATCGCGGGCTTCTTTAGCGTTTTTGAGGCTATTTTCGGCAAACTTAATCGACTTATCATTGCGCTCAGCTTTAGCTTTCGATAGTTCAGCTTGGGCGCTGTGTAGCACTTGTGTGGCTTCTTTATAGCGCAGAGTGAAACGCTCAACCGGTGGTTTGCAAATATTGGTCAGCTTGGCTTGATTGGCGGCTTTACTGTTGTATGCCTGCACAAAAGCTTCAACTTCCGACCAGTGATAAATACCCACAGCACCGAGCTTATCCATCACTTCATAAACGATATTCGGATCAGACACATCCGACAGTTCAGCGGTTTGGTAATAGACCTTAAACTCGGCCAACACCTCTTCTGGATCATTTAAAAAATCCAGAACAAAGGTCATATTTTTGCCTTTGTAGGTACGATTCAGCCGCGACAAGGTTTGCACGCATTCAACGCCTTTCAGCGGTTTATCCACGTACATGGCCACCAGCTTGGGTTGGTCAAAACCGGTTTGAAATTTATTGGCCACCAGCATCACTTGATAATCTTGAGTGTCGAAGGCTTTGCGCATATCACGCCCGCGCAAGTTGGGGTTCATATTGGTTTCGGTAAACGGCTGATTCGGCAGGTCGGGATCATTCACCTCACCCGAGAACGCCACCATCGCATTGATATTGTTATAGCCTTGTTGGTGCACGTATTTCTCAAAGGCCAGCTTGTAACGCACCGCTTCTAAACGGCTGCTGGTGACCACCATGGCTTTGGCTTCACCACCGAGTAAGTGCTTAATTTTGCTATTAAAGTGCTCAATAATGATCTGCACTTTTTGCGCGATATTCTCAGGGTGCAAACGCACCCACTTGGCAATTTTGGTCGAGGCTTTTCTACTGTCTACTTCACGGTCTGCAGCAGGATTAGCATGGTCTAACTGATAGGCGACCTTGTAGCTAGTGTAGTTTTGCAGCACATCTAAAATAAAGCCTTCTTCAATCGCCTGACGCATGGAGTAGACATGAAACGGCTGCGGCTTATTGGTAGCGCTGGCAGGCTCGTCGGGTTCAGGACGACGGCCAAACAGCTCTAAGGTTTTCGCTTTCGGCGTGGCGGTAAAGGCAAAGTAACTGATGTTATTCGAGCCTTGGCGCGCTTCCAGTGACAAACGCAGCATATCTTCTGAGTCGAGCTCTTGGTCATCGTCGAGCTGCTCCACCATCAACACTTCACGCAACTTGCGCGCAGTGGTACCGGTTTGGCTGGAGTGGGCTTCATCGGCAATCACCGCAAAGCTGCGACCTGCTAGGGTTGAATCATGACGAATCGCTTCTAGCACATGCGGGAAGGTTTGGATGGTGACAATAATAATCGAGGTACCGGCTTTCAGCTCGGCGGCCAGTTGCTTGGATTTACTGCCCTGCGCTTCCTCACGATTGACCCGCGCAATCATGCCTTCGTTATGGTCAAACTGATAAATCGTATCTTGCAGTTGACTGTCGAGTACGGTGCGGTCGGTAATCACAATCACCGAATCAAACACCTTGTCGCCGCTGGTTTTATGCAGCTCAGGATGATTCGTATAGTAATGCTTCGACGCCAACTGATGCGACAGCCACGCAATGGAGTTGGATTTACCACTGCCGGCGCTGTGCTGAATTAAATACTTTTCGCCCGTGCCCTCAATATCCATAGTATTGAGCAATGTCGACACCACCGCCCACTGGTGATAGCGCGGAAAAATCATGGTTTCTTTGCTTTTGATCGTACCGTCGAGCTGCTCGTGCTCTTTTGATTCCAGATGAATATAACGGCCTAAGATCAGCAGCAGATTGTCTTTCTGGAAAATCTCATTCCACAAGTACGAGGTCGCATAGTTACCATCTTCCGGTACATCGTTACCGGCCTCACCTTCACTGGTACCTTGGTCAAAAGGTAAAAAATACGTACTGGTTCCCGCCAAACGCGTGGTCATCGCCACCTGGTATTGGCTCACGGCAAAATGCACCAACGCGCCACGTTTAAAAGTCAGCAAGGGCTCAGGCTTTTTTGTGGTCGGGTCTTTGGGCTGGCGGTCTTTTATATATTGCATTTTGGCGTTATTCAGCGACTGTTTAAACTCTGATTTAAGCTCACAAGTCGCTACAGGAATGCCGTTTACAAACAGGGTTAAATCAATACGCCCCAAGTTGCCATGCGGTGAATACACCAACTCCGGCACCACGCGCAAAATATTCTGCTGATAGCGTGCATTGGCATCGGGGTTGAGCGCGTGGTCAGGCTTAAAGCTACACAGATTAAACTTCGCACCACGATCTTTGACTTGATGACGCAACACCCACAGCGTGCCTTTGCTTTTTAAATCGCGCTCTAAGGATTTCAGCAATGCATCGGCAGTCGCAGTGGGTGCTCGTTCGCTGCTTGGATAATGCTGCGCCAGCCGCTGCCATTGTTCCGGCTGCGAGGCTTGCACAAAGGCAATCACATCCTGTGGATACAGCGCCAGCGCTTTGTCATAGTGAATCGACTCGCCCAGCAACCAGCCGTTTGCTTGCATCTGCGCAAGAATGTCATTTTGAAATTGGTTTTCCCGCACGGATGCTTCTGGTTGCTGTTGCATGGCTGTCCCTAATATTTAGTCTTTGTAATCTAAACGCTGTTTGGCTTTAGCGATGGAATGCTGCAGGCGTTGCTCAAGCTGTTCAATAGATACTAACTGGGTTAAGTACTCAGCGACATGAATATCACTGCCTTCTATACCCAACAGCTCAATTTGTTCTTGTTTTTTACTGGTGCATAAAATGATGCCCAGCGGAGGGTTTTCATTGGCTTCGGTTTCGTATTTTTTCAGCCAGTTTAAATACAGCTCCATCTGGCTCTTATGGCTGTGCTTAAACTTTTCCATTTTTAAATCAATGGCCACCAAGCGCTTGAGCTTGCGGTTATAAAACAGCAAGTCGATATAGAAATCATCATTGTCAATTTGAATACGCTTTTGCCGAGCAACAAAGGTGAAGCCTGCGCCTAACTCCAGTAAAAACTGTTCGATATCACGCAAGATAGCGTCTTCGAGGTCTTTTTCTAAATAGCGGTCATTGAGCTCTAAAAAATCCAGGATATACGGGTCTTTCAGCAAAAAATCTTGATTGTATTGCCCCGACTCACGCAACTGCGTCAGCTCAGCAACAATAGTCTCATCAGGCTTTTTAGAAATGGCGGTACGTTCAAATAATAACGCACCAATACGCTCGTCTAAGGTACGCGTTGACCAGCGTTCTTGAATGGCCATCGTGGCGTAGAAGTCACGTTTTATAGGTTCATCAATGACAAGTAACTGGCGGATATGCGTCCAGCTCAATTGTGTCCTCAGTGCGTGCACAATCTCAACGTTTGGGTAAACCTCAGCAAACTGAATCATTTTAAATAGACTCCGCCTGCTCCAACCACGGCCAAACTGAGCCGTTAATGCCTTAGATAAGGTCGCAACAACCTGCTTTCCATAACCAGCACGCTCACCGCCCAGCACATATTGGTTAATACGTTGCCCCACTTGCCAATACAGCAATGTCAGCTCGCTATTCACTGCAACAGCAGCGCGTTGCTTAGCCTGATGAATCAGCGTGGTGACATCGGTAACGAACTGGTTTTCAACTGATTTAAGGTCATAACTCATAATAAGATCCCTCTTTATGATTGATGGCTATCTAGCACTCAGCCTAGTGCATGGGTTGGGCTTTGTCAGCCTAACTGATTTGAACTGTTGCACCATTTTCAACAGTTGAAATGTGCCAATCACGAACGTCTATCTTGCCTGTTACTGCTGCTGAAATCAGAGCAGTTTTGCGTTCTTTTAATAATTCGATACCAGCTGTAGCCTTCATTTCTAACTGATCAAAATACTGATTACTTTTTTCTAATTCAAAAATAATAGTTTGCTGCTCATCTAAGGGAGGGACTGCTATCTGACCATTGGATAAATATTCATGCTCAATACTTTCTACAGTGGCACCTTCTTTAGACCAATCGAGTAACAATGCTGCCACGTTACCAAGGATAAAATTAGCTGCATATTCAACATCAATTCGCTTGTTAAATCGCAGAGCTTTCATATCTTGGTTCAGCGTTACTTTAACGTCATTAATCGCTATAGGTATGTTTCTTTGAAGTATCCCAGAGCGCACAACCATAAGCAGCGCGCCTTCAGCAACTAAGTTAGTTGAGGACTCCAAAAGGGCTTTTTCAGTAATATAGTCTTGAGTTTTTGTAATTCTAAAAATCTTCATATCCTTAGGTGAAACCCAAGGGATTGTCCCATCCGTCCAATAACTCAAATTCTCTTTACTTGGTGTACCGCCGCCAGAAAATGTACATAGATATTTAAGCGGCGCTACCTCCCAATGCTCCGGCACCTGCCCTAGCCACTCAACACCAGAATCTTTCATCGGCGCATCAGGGTTGAGCCCTTTGGTGACGGCATGAGAAATAACGGCTTGGCGTTTTTCTTTTAGCAGTTCAATCAGCTGTTCTTGCTTGGTAATTAAAGTGTCGATTTTGGCGGTTTCATGATCGAGGAAATCAGTAATCTGCTGTTGCTCTTGAATACACTCAGAAAAAGACAGCTTCATTTCACCATACTTTTCTGCGCTAACATTCTGAATAGTAGATTGAATCTGAGAGCCAGATATATATTTCCAAAATTGATCTGATTGGAAAAACCAATAAGCGTAGCTAGGAATCAATATTTTATTTTCGCAAGATGCTTTAATTAAATATCCAGCAAAACAACTAATACCAAATGAGTCTTTATATAAAAATGACTTCCCAACGGTTGCTCCACTCCGTGCAAGCAAAATATCTCCGTCACTTAGCAAATAATCTTTAGCAGTCAATAAAGGTAAAGACTTAAAAGTATCCACTCGTAATGTTCCATCTTCATTCATATCGGTAATTCGGATGTAACGAGGATCATTTTTATCATCATCTAAAGCTGCTTCATTTGCACCATACTGCAAAGCTGACTTTAAGCAGTGCTTTAACTTCCAGCTATCCCAGTGGCTAGGAATTTCACCCAACCACTCCACCCCAGAATCCTTATATTCCGGATACGCCTTATAACGCCCAGTCATCACACTTCTCCTTCAGCGCGATTACTCGGCGCGGTATAAAACTGTTGGTTAGGGCTGGTCGGTTTATCCGGAATGGTGCGCAGCAACTGCCCGCTGTCCAGCAAGGGATTTAAAATAGCGCGTCTGAAATGCTCTCGATGTTTTAAATCAAGATGCTCTTGGATTTCGTTACGGCTTTTTGGCTGCTGGCAAAACGCAAGCACACGCTCTTCAACTGAATCAGCTTGCGCGGTGACGTGCTCAGGCACGGCATACGGCATCACGACACGAATAAAATTAGCGCTAAAGTGATAGATGCTTGCGGGGTAAGCTTGCAGGATGCGGTTAATGCCAGAGCCCATCTGCTCAACAATATCCAAGTCCCGAAAGACGCGCATCAGCTCTTTGTTTTGCGGCACCGAGTAGCCCATAAAGAACTCATCCTGCGTAAAGCCTGCTGGGATGGTGCCGACGGAGGTGATTTCCAGATGCTGACTTTCTTCTGTGTACTCACTCAATAACATCAAGAATGCACCTCTTGCAGCAGTTGCATAATCTCTGCCGACACCAGATCCAACTCCGCATCAATCTCTGCCAACTCACGCGGTGGCTGGTACTCGTAGAAGTGGCGGTTAAACGGAATCTCATAACCGACAATGCCCACTTCTTGGTCGCGCTCATCGACTTTGCTGGTGTCGATCCAGGCATCCGGCACATGCGGCAGCACTTCGCGGGCGAAGTAGTCTTGGATATGTTCTGTCAGCGGTACGTTTTCATAGTCGCGCAGATCGGGATTGGCTTCAGGCTGGCCTTTGTCTTTACCTGAAGCGTGCTTACAGATTTCCGCCTCGTCATCGTGCTCACCCAAATGTTTGAGCAATAGCTTTTGCTGGGCGGCGGTGAGTTTTACCTTGAGCTGCTTTAAGAAGGTTTTGCGCGATAGCAGCTTGTCTTCAGTGAATTGCGCCAGCGCGGCCAAGATATCGCTTTGTAAGGCGGCATCCAGTTTAAGCCAGGCATTGTCTACCGTCAGTGCTGCGATGCGCAGTTCATCTTTTGGGTAAATGGCTAATTGCAGTGGGCGCTCAACAGTAATGCGGCGGTAACCAAAGGCGCGGTAATCAAAGATTTTACTGAAGTCGTTTTCAATAAAATGGCCATAGGTGCGCACAATAGTTTCGATG
>DATERS010000036.1:0-3244 GCA_035271365.1 Thiopseudomonas sp. | reverse complement strand
AAAACGATGAATCTGTCGACGCTGTTTTTTATTGGGCCGGCCATCAGTTTGAATACCTAATGCGCCCGCTTTGCGTAACGCAGCAGATTTCTCACGTGCCTCAAGGCTCTCTTGGGTTTCGCTATATAACAGCTGTGCTTGTGGTGCGCCGCGACGTACCGCGCTTAACTGCTCAATCACCACGGTGCGCTCATCGTAACCAGCACGCAGCACCAATTCATCACCGACTTTAGGCTCTTTAGAAGGCTTGCAGCGCTCACCACGGCAATGCACCTTGCCACCTTCAATGGCCTCTTTAGCTAAGGCGCGTGTTTTATAAAAACGTGCCGCCCACAGCCACTTATCCAAACGAACTTTATCTGGCGTTTCACTGCTCATAACTGACACTCACCCTTAAATACTCTATCCAGCACTGTGCTGTTCGGTTAATGCGGCATGCGCTTTAACCGGCAAACAAACAGTTGCTTCAAGACCACCGCCAGCGCGGTTATGTAATTTAACGCTGCCACCATGCTGCGCAGCAATACGCTGCACAATAGCCAGACCTAAGCCTGTGCCTTGGCCGCCACGCGCCTGATCACCACGAATAAAGGGGTTAAAAATACGTTGTAAATCATCCGGATCAAGCCCAGCGCCACGGTCCAGTACACTGATCGCGACATACGACAGCTCCTCGCCCTGCACCACAGATGCGGCCACTTCAACACCTTGACCGCCATAACGTAGCGCATTTTCCAGCAAGTTCACCAGCATGCGTTTGATTGAAACTCGACGTAACAATAACGAGGGCATAGTTTCCAAGCACAAGCGGATGGCATGCCCTTGTTGGTTATATGGGGCAACTACGGTACTAATCAACTCATTGAGATCACAATCTTCCAATGGCTCGTCGCGACCGTCACGAATAAAGGCTAAAAACTGATCTAATATCGCATTCATATCCTCAATATCGCGCACCATATCTTCGGTCAGCTCATTATCGCTATCGAGTAATTCCAGCGATAGGCGCAAGCGCGTCAGCGGTGTGCGTAAATCATGTGATACGCCAGCCAGCATCAATTCACGCTCACGTCCGGCCTGCTCAACGTCATCAGTCATCTGATTAAAGGCGCGATACACATCCGCCATTTCACTGACCGTGTCGACATCAACCGGCAAACGTACACTACGCCCCTGTCCAAACTGGCGAGCGGCAATCACTAAACGTTTTAACGGTGCACTCAACTGCCGGACAAAAACCCAAGCTGCGCCGGTGGATAACAAACCAATTCCAAGAAACCATGCCACCAAGTTCCACACTCGCTGCCCGCGTAAAGGGTGTGGATAGAGCGGCACACGAATCCAGTCTGGCCCTAAGCTGGGTGCATTCACCCACAAAGATGGCGGACTTTGCGCACGAATACGCACTCGCGTATCAGCACCCAACTCGGCACGCATTTGCTCAGAAAAAATATCGCTATAAGGCCAATGTTTCTCACCTAACGGCACTTCATGCTCTTGCACCAGCTGCAAGCCTGCTGCTTTGGCGATAGCAGGACGCTCGATCGCAGGCGAGGCCCAATACGCACGCAAGGTCAGCGCAGCACCCAGACTGTATTGACGGTCAACCAACACATCTTCATTGACCATCAAATAAATCAGGGTCAGCGCTTTAGAAAAAAGCACTGCCAGCAACACCATCCATAGCGTGCGGGCAAAAAAGCTTTGCGGGTACAGCAAGGAAGTTTTCATGCGCTACCATCGGGTACAAACACATACCCCACACCCCAGACCGTTTGGATATAACGGGGTTTGGATGGATCGGGTTCAATCATGCGGCGCAAACGTGAGATCTGCACATCAATGGAACGTTCTAAAGCATCCCACTCACGACCGCGCGCTAGATTCATCAGCTTATCGCGCGTCAGTGGCTCACGCGCATGCTCGACTAAGGCTTTGAGTACCGCAAACTCACCGGTCGTGAGCATATGCACTTGATCGCCTTTACTCAGCTCACGGGTCGCCAGTGACAAGCTGTAATCACCAAAGGTCACGTCGGCTTCTTCACTGCCGGGTGCGCCGGGCACGCTGCTCGATTGACGACGCAGCACAGCTTTAATCCGCGCTAATAATTCACGCGGGTTAAACGGTTTAGCAAGATAATCATCCGCGCCCAACTCTAAACCTTGAATACGGCTGGCTTCATCACCTTTAGCGGTGAGCATAATAATAGGTATTTGATTATTGCCCTCGCGCAAGCGGCGACACACGGACAAACCGTCCTCACCCGGCATCATTAAATCCAGCACCACTAAATTAAACAGCTCGCGCGCCAGCATCCGATCCATTTGCTCAGCATTTTCCACACCGCGCACTCGAAAGCCTTGCTCAGTTAAAAAGCGCTCAAGTAAACGGCGCAAGCGTTCATCGTCATCGACAATGAGGATTTTTTCACCTTCAGCTACGCTCATGCTTTATTTACCTTTTTAATCAATATGTCTGAGAGCTAGTATGCCGCAATCATGCCAGCCATGTGCACTAGGCATTGTTAGCAAATTTTTCATCCGCAGAGACAGCGCTGGTTTGCTGGGTAATTTCCCCTATAATCGGTATTTTAATGCAGGCTTAACCTGCTTTTTTGACTGATGTAGGTAGCCTGATGGATAGCATAAGTTCTCGTATTGCCACCGAACTGGGTGTTCGCCCACAACAAGTGACCGCCACTATAGCCTTACTTGATGAAGGCGCCACCGTGCCTTTTATCGCACGCTACCGTAAAGAAATCACCGGCAGTTTAGACGATACCCAATTGCGTAATCTAGAAGAGCGTTTACGTTATTTGCGCGAACTGGATGAGCGCCGTGCTTCGATCCTCTCGTCAATTGAAGAGCAAGGCAAACTGACGCCAGAACTGCAGCATGCCATCCAACAGGCTGATACCAAAACTCGTCTTGAAGACCTGTATTTACCCTATAAAAAGAAACGCCGCACCAAAGGCCAAATCGCTTTAGAGGCGGGCTTAGGTGAGCTAGCCGATTTACTCTTTAACCAGCCCAGTCACAACCCACAGACCGAGGCGGCACGTTTTATTGATGCTGAAGCCGGTTTTGCGGATGAAAAAGCGGTATTGGAAGGTGCTAAATATATTCTGATGGAGCGCTTTGCTGAAGATGCTGCTTTATTAGAACGCTTACGCAGCATGCTGCAGCACGATGCTCGTTTAAGCGCACGAGTGATCGCCGGTAAAGAACATGACGGTGCCAAG
>DATERS010000035.1:0-19286 GCA_035271365.1 Thiopseudomonas sp. | reverse complement strand
TCGTTGAATAACTTGTGTTGCCGATAATCTATCTGACTATCAAACATCTAACACAAGCACCCACACGAATTGCTTGATTCAAATTGTTAAAGAACGTTTCGTTAAGTCTTTCGATCTTAGCGAGGAAGCGTATTCTACACTCCCTTAAGTATCTGTCAAGGTTTATTTTCTAGGAGTTTTAAAGCTTCTTGATAATTCCTTGTTAGCGCTGAGCTTCTTACGTTGCTCATTGCTAGGGTGCGTATCTTACAGCGTTCCGCGACCCTGTCAAGCTGATTTTTAAGTTATTCCCTTAAGAATCAAACTCTTACGTTAAACAAGTGAAACTGTGTTTGCCTAACGAGGTGCGCATTCTACAGCAGAGACGCACCCTGTCAATAGTATTTATAAAATAAAGCTGAAATACTTTACGAAGGCCTTTTTAGGCGCGTTGGGCGCCCTGCACTACTACTATATGTACGATTCTACACAACCCAGCCATCGGTGATCAAACATAACGAACTGACCACTCGACTACACACAAAAGCTACTCTTAAGACCCCAAACCGATTAATGCACTATATAAGTACAGACGGATCTTAACTCAACAAGACGCTAGAAACAGAGCCGCAGCATGATTATAGTAAAGTCACCTTTACCAGCAGCAGTAAGAGCATGCGTTAATGAATCAAACACTTACCCAGTTTACAGCTCAACGCTTAACCAAAGAGCAGCAACCTCTTTTGCGTAAATTTTATCGCAACCACAACAGTCCAATGCGTATTACACAACAAGCAGATGCATGGATTGTTCGCTCGTCAGAGATTGTTGCCGGCGCATGCCTTTCACCCGTTGATCAAGGCTATTGGTTAACCAGTTTATTTACCGCCCCTGGATATCGCAAACAAGGCGCGGCACGCTTTTTAATACAACAGCTTCAATTAGCCTACCAAGACTCTCACATTTGGCTGCTTTGTCATCCAGACCTCAGTGGCTTTTATAGCAAACTTGGCTTTAGGCAAACACAGCATTTACCAGAAGCCTTAAGCAGTCGCCTCAAACGCTACCAGCAGAACAAACAATTAGTCGCAATGTCTTATAAAGCACAGGAATTAGAGCCTCAGCTCTAGCAAAAGAACCCTCTACACACTAGAACACGCTTAAAGCATATCCAAGACTCACCCTCCTAGCGAAACTCATCCGCCTTCAGCGCCAGCCATTGCTATCTTATAGCAGCGCTTTTCCTTAATATAATCGAATCTAATTTAGGTTTCGGATCGTATTCATGTCTATATCCACAGGGCTGATTGCACTGGTCGCGTTAGTTTATATGGCGATTTTGTTTGCCATTGCATTTTACGGTGACCGTCGTAGCGCAACAGTCAGTCCGCGTATGCGCTCAACCGTCTACAGTTTATCTTTGGCGGTGTATTGCAGCAGCTGGACTTTCTTTGGTTCTGTTGGTCAGGCCGCCGAGCAAATATGGTCTTTCCTGCCTATTTATATAGGCCCCATCTTATTGCTGACACTGGCACCTTGGGTGCTCAAGAAAATGGTGATTATTAGCAAACAAGAAAACATCACTTCAATTGCTGACTTTATTGCTGCTCGTTATGGCAAGTCACAACGCCTAGCGGTTGTTGTAACACTGATCACATTAGTCGGTGTATTGCCTTATATCGCTCTGCAACTCAAAGGGATTGTGCTTGGAGTCAACCTACTAACCGGCACATCAGCCAACTCAACAGGAATGCACGCTCAAGACACCGCTCTTATTGTGACTGTAGCCCTTGCGCTGTTCACCATTTTATTTGGTACGCGCAATCTTGACGTGACCGAGCACCACCGCGGATTAATGTTTGCAATTGCTTTTGAGTCGTTAGTGAAGCTGATGGCATTTATCGCAGTTGGACTCTTTGTTATTTTTGGACTTTACAATGGCATGGGCGACTTATGGCAGCAGGCTAAAGACGCACCTAAGCTTGAATCCTATTGGAATGAAGCAACCAACTGGCCGGCGATGATTGTACAAACGTGCGTGGCGATGATGGCCATCTATACATTACCTAGACAATTCCACGTGACTGTTGTGGAGAATAACGACGAGGCCGACCTGCGTGTAGCACGCTGGGTCTTCCCTCTTTATCTGCTGCTGGTTGCTTTATTTGTTATTCCAATTGCCCTCGCTGGCCAGCTGCGCTTACCGGACTCAGTTGTACCGGACTCATTTGTGATTAGCTTACCCCTTGCAGAGGGCAACCCCACTCTAGCCTTATTGGCGTTTATTGGTGGCGCATCTGCAGCAACAGGCATGGTGATTGTCGCAGCAGTGACCTTAGCCATTATGATTTCCAACCATATTTTATTGCCTTCCATGCTGGCCGCACGCACAACTGAGCGTCCCTTTGAAGCGTTTCGCTATTGGATGCTCACTGCTCGACGCTTGAGTATTATTATTATTTTATTGTTGGCCTATACCAGCTACCGCTTACTGGGTGCTAATACCAGCCTTGCAACCATTGGCCAGATTGCTTTTGCTGCTCTGACACAACTGGCGCCAGCTATGCTGGGTGCTTTAATTTGGAAGCAAGCCAACCGCCAAGGCGTCTTTGCCGGTTTAATTGCAGGTTCTTTATTATGGGCCTACACCTTGGTTTTACCTTTAATAGCCAGCAGCATGGATTGGTCGCTCGCGTCATTCCCCGGATTAACATGGCTATCCAGCCAGCCCTTTGGTTTACCCATCGATCCACTCACTCTCGGTGTCTTACTATCACTGAGTGGTAACTTTTTATTGTTTGTACTGGTATCACTTTTTTCAAGGACACGAGTCTCAGAACACTGGCAAGCCAGCCGTTTTATCGGCCAACATGTCGGCGGCCGTCAAACTTTTAGTGTACAAATCAGCGATTTGCTTATTTTAGCGGGACGTTTTGTTGGCGAAGATCGAGCCAAGCAAAGCTTTATCCGTTTCGCCTACAAGCAAGGCATTGGCTTTAACCCGTCAGAAAGAGCCAGCAGTGAATGGGTGGCTCATACTGAGCGATTACTGAATGGTGTCTTAGGCGCCTCATCAACAAGCGTTGTCGTAAAAGCGGCCATTGAAGGACGAGAAATGTATGTCGAAGACGTCGTGCGCATTGTTGGCGAGGCTTCTGAGGTTTTACAGTTCAACCGAACCTTATTACAAGGCGCAATTGAGAACATCACCCAAGGCATCAGCGTGGTCGATCGCTCCTTACGCTTGGTGGCTTGGAACAGCCGTTATTTAAAGCTGTTTAATTACCCCGAAGATTTAATCAAGGTGGGCCGACCGATTTCCGACATTATTCACTATAACGCAGAGCATGGATTATGCGGCCCAGGCGATGTTAATGCGCATGTCAGCAAACGATTATTCTGGATGCGCAAAGGCACCGCACACACTTCCGAGCGCTTGTTTCCGAATGGTCGTGTGATTGAGCTGATTGGCAACCCAATGCCCGGTGGCGGTTTTGTAATGAGTTTTACTGACATTACTGCGTTCCGCGAAGCTGAGCGCGCTTTAAAAGAAGCCAATGAAAGCCTAGAGCATCGCGTCAGTGAACGCACCCACGAGTTATCTCAATTAAATATTGCACTCAGTGATGCTAAGCATGTTGCAGAGTACGCCAACCAATCAAAAACTCGCTTTTTAGCAGCGGTCAGTCATGACTTGATGCAACCCCTCAATGCCGCACGTCTATTCTCTGCAGCATTGTCTCACCAAGATGCACTGCCGAGTGATGCCCATGAACTGGTTAAAAACCTAGATAGTTCATTACGCTCTGCTGAAGACTTAATCAGCGACCTGTTAGACATCTCACGCCTAGAAAGCGGACGCATCACCCCACATTGCCAACCCTTTGCGCTAGGCCCATGGCTCGAAGCATTGGGCGCAGAGTTTACTGCTCTAGCTGAACAACAGGGAGTCGACTTTCGCTTACGTAGCACGTCCTTAAACATTATCAGCGACCCTAAATTACTGCGACGGATTGTGCAAAACTTCCTGACCAATGCGTTTCGCTACGCCAATGGCAGTGTATTACTGGGTGTTCGCCGCCAAACCAATCATCTGCGTATTGACGTATGGGATCGTGGCCAAGGGATTCCAGAAGATAAGCTCAAATTTATCTTTGAAGAGTTTAAACGCCTTGATAGCCACCAAACTCGAGAAGAAAAAGGCCTAGGGCTAGGGCTCGCAATTGCTGATGGCTTAAGTAAAGTCTTAGACCATCAAATAGAAGTACGCTCTTGGCTGGAGAAGGGTAGCGTTTTCAGTATCACTGTGCCGCTGTACTCTGGAAAGCTCAATATAGCGCCAGCACCGACTAGACAAGAAAATTCTACATTACAGCCGTTAGCCGGCTTAAGCGTACTCTGTGTTGATAATGAAAGTACGATCCTAATCGGCATGCACAGCCTATTATCACGCTGGGGTTGCCATGTGCTGACGGCAAGTAACAGAGAGGAATGCTCTGCGCTGATTGAAAACGGGCACATACCTGATTTAGCGCTAGTGGATTACCACTTAGATGGCGGCGACACCGGTATTGCTTTAATGGCATGGTTGCGTCAGCACGTTAATGCGCATGTGCCTGGCATTGTGATCAGCGCTGACGGACGTCCAGAGTTAATCAGTCAAGTGCATGCTGCAGGTCTCAACTTTTTAGCCAAGCCGGTTAAACCCGCTGCATTACGTGCCATGATTAACCGACATATACCCAGCTAAACATCTGCAATCTAATAACTGCAGCCTCAATCAATTAGGAGTGCTGCAACTGTGAATACAAATTTTATACAAAAAAAAAGGGCAACCTAAGTTGCCCAAATTGCCTTGCGTGCTCGTTGTGTCAGAAAAAATCAGCTTGATTTACGATCCTGCTCTACCTTTCTAACGAAATAAAATAGACCTACAAAGAAAGCGACCATAAGGGCGACCGTACCAATGCCTGCAAAAACGACTACGTCCATAAACATTGCAATCTCCTCACGCTTTATAATTAACTTGTAATAAAGATACGTCACGTCAAACATAAAGACATTGACGGAGGTCAATAGAGTGGCCTGATGGATTCTAAAATAAGCAAAATCAAGTCTTATTCAAGGAAAAACAGGGGATCAACGCTTTTTCTTGGGTTTTTTCTTCAATTTAGCAACAGGTTTAGCTAAAGGTAAGGCGCTGGCAAAGGCAGCTCGTACTGTTTGTAAGCGCTTTTCATCTAAATCATGCACACGTCGCTCACGCTCGCTGGACAAATCAACAATATTTTCTGCAGTTTTATCACTCATACACACCCCTATGACTTTCATATAACACTATGGGCACAACAGCGCCTAGCGTGACCCAAAATCCAACTTGATTAAACCTTGATGTTAACCCAGACACCTTTACGCGATAACCCTGTCTTTTCGCCCTGTTCCTCTTGCTCGCTTTCATCCGCAGATATTTCAAGCTCTGCATAAGCTTCGGCTTCGGCTTCAGCTTGAGCCTGGTTTTTCTCACGCTGACGCTGATGCTGTCTACGTTGCTCTTCAAGAGCACGTTCTTGCGCAGTAGAACCCTCGTCATCCTCTAAACCTAAAGTACTGCCTTTAGTACTCTCTTTAGCAGGTGTTATGGGAGCAATCAGCGCTTTAGGTTTAACAGGATCATGCTGCGCAGTCACTGGAACCAATCCATGGGGGATAGGAGGTAACATTGGGCCACTCCTTAATTAAATGTACAAACCACACTATAACCAGAGCTCAATATTTTGTCGCTTAAATAGCTTTATAATCGCTGGTTACGATTGAGCCGTGTCCTCTGCGTCACTATCCGTTATCATAACGCGCTTTTTACATTACACGGAGACAAGCATGACGCAGCAGTATCAACCCGGACAACGCTGGATCAGTGACGGCGAGGCAGAACAAGGCCTAGGCACCGTTTTAACGTCTGATGGCCGTATATTAACCATCATTTACCCAGCCACAGGGGAAACTCGCCAATACTCGCAGCGCAATGCTCCTTTAACCCGTGTGCGCTTTGTTCCAGGTGATGAAATCAGTCACTTTGAAGGCTGGACCATGACGGTGCGTGAAGTCGATGAAATTGATGGCCTACTGATCTATCAAGGTTTTAACAGCGACAACAACGACTGTTTATTACCAGAAACACAACTATCGAATTTTATTCAGTTCCGTCTGGCCAGTGACCGTTTAGTCGCCGGCCAAGTTGACCCATTGCAATGGTTTACCTTGCGCTATAACTCGCTGCAGCATAATAGCGATATACAGCAATCCAATCTGTGGGGTCTTGCTGGCGTACGAGCAGAGCCCATTGCGCACCAATTGCATATTGCCCAAGAAGTTGCTGACCGAATTGCACCACGCGTGCTGTTAGCTGATGAAGTGGGTTTGGGTAAAACTATTGAAGCAGGCTTGATTATTCACCGCCAAATACTCAGTGGTCGCGCCAGCCGTATTTTATTAATGGTGCCAGAAACACTACAACATCAGTGGCTGGTGGAAATGCGCCGCCGTTTTAACTTAGATGTTGCTTTGTTTGATGCCGAGCGATTTTTAGCCAGTGATGCGGACAACCCCTTTGAAGACTGCCAAATTGCTTTAGTTGCGATGAACTGGCTGGTTGCAGATGAACGTGCACAACAAGCTCTGTGCGCTTGCGATTGGGATATTATGGTGGTCGATGAAGCACACCACTTAGTCTGGCATCCAGAGCAATCCAGTCCTGCCTATCAATTAGTTGAGACCTTAGCGGCGCATATTCCAGGCATCTTATTACTGACTGCAACACCTGAGCAATTAGGTCAAGACAGCCACTTTGCCCGTTTACGCTTGCTCGATCCGCACCGTTTCCATGATTTAGCCGCATTCCGCGAAGAAAGCCAGCATTACCAAGCTATTGCTGAAGCTGTGCGTGAACTATTAGATCAAGAAAAACTCACAGAGACTGCAGAAAAAACCATTCAAGAATTTTTAGGTGATGACAGCCAAGCACTGATCAGCGCCTTTAATAGCGGCGATCAGCAAGCAGCGCCACGTTTGATTCGTGAGTTGCTCGACCGCCATGGCACCGGCCGCTTATTATTCCGTAATACCCGTGCCGCCATTTCTGGATTCCCTGAGCGTAAATTACACCCAGCACCACTGGCCTATCCTGCGCAGTACCTGAATAATCCAGACGACCTGCACGCACAACTTTACCCTGAGATTTACGTAGACGGCCCGCTGGATGAATCTGAAGAAGATGAAAGCCTACAATTCTGGTGGCGCTTTGATCCGCGTGTCGATTGGTTATTAAACACTCTGAAAAACCTCAAGCAAGAAAAAGTGCTAGTGATTTGTGCTCACGCGCAAACGGCTCTGGATCTTGGTGATGCTATGCGTATTCGCTCAGGTATCCCTGCGACCACCTTCCATGAAGGTATGAGTATTATTGAGCGTGACCGTGCCGCGGCATGGTTTGCTGATGACGAGCTTGGCGCACAAGTGATGTTCTGTTCAGAAATCGGTAGCGAAGGTCGTAACTTCCAGTTTAGTCATCATTTGGTGTTATTTGATTTACCACAGCACCCAGATTTACTTGAGCAACGCATTGGTCGTCTGGATCGGATTGGTCAGCAGCACACCATTGAAATTCATGTGCCGTATTTGCTAGGTACTGCGCAACAGCGTGTCTTTGAATGGTACCAACACGCACTGAATGCTTTCTTATCCACCTGCCCCACCGGTAATGCGGTGCAACTGCAGTTTAGTGAGCAGCTTGAAGCCTTACTGCTCGATGATGAGAATGATGCTGCATGGCAAGCGTTGCTGGATAACGCCAGTGCCGCACGCGCCCTACTGGAAAGTGATATGGAAAAAGGTCGTGACCGTCTACTGGAAATCAACTCCAGTGGTGCTGGCCGCGGACAAGCATTGGTTGAAGCCATTGCTGAACAAGACAACACCTTTGCCCTGCCGATGTATATGGAACAGTTGTTTAATGCCTTTGGTATTGAAAGCGAAGACCATTCAGAAAACGCATTAATTTTACGTCCAAGCGAAAAAATGCTCGATGCCAGCTTCCCACTGGGCAGTGATGAAGCTGTCACTATCACTTATGACCGTAACTTAGCGCTCAGCCGTGAAGATATGCAATTTATCACTTGGGAACATCCAATGGTGCAAGGTGGTATGGATTTAGTGCTGTCAGGCTCAATGGGTAATACCGCAGTTGCTCTACTGAAAAACAAAGCCATTAAAGCCGGTACCATGCTGGTTGAGCTCCTGTATGTCAGTGAAGCAATTGCGCCTAAACACTTGCAACTGGGTCGTTTCTTACCGCCAATTGCCTTGCGTTGCTTACTGGATGAGAAAGGCACTGATCTGGCCAATCATGTCAGCTTCGAGACACTCAACGATCAACTGAAGAGTGTGCCACGTTCCAGTGCAAGTAAGTTTGCTCGTGCGCAACGCGAGCCCTTACTGCGCTTAGTCGACAATGCGCAAAAAACCATGCAGCCACGTCATGCTGAGCGTGTCGAACAAGCCAGCGCAGCATTTACTGCCAGCATGGATGAAGAAATTGCACGTATGACTGCTTTACAGGCGATTAACCCTAGCGTGCGCGATGAAGAGATCGACACCTTGCGCGCTTATAAAGAGCAAGGTTTAACCATGCTCGATAAAGCAGGTTTACGCCTTGAAGCCATACGCGTCTTAGTCGCTGGCTAACAATGCTTGACGGTGTTGTGCTGTAGTTTCTGCAGTGCAACACCGTCAACAGTTATAGAGGCAAGACCATGACTTACACACTCAATCCGATTGGATACGTGCGCTCTTGTTTTAAAGAAAAGTTTGCCATCCCCCGCCAGCCGCTCCTAGCTCCTGCCGCACAAGGCTGCATTGAATTACTGCCACCGTACAATCAAGCCGACGCTATTGCAGGCCTAGAAGATATCAGTCATATCTGGGTGATATTCCTCTTTCATAAGACACTAGAAAACACCCCGCGCTTAAAAGTTCGTCCGCCGCGCTTAGGGGGTAATAAAAGTATTGGTGTCTTTGCCAGTCGTGCGACTCATCGGCCCAATGGTATTGGGCAGTCTGCCGTGCGCTTAGAGCGGGTTGAACCCGGTCGCTTATGGATTTCAGGTATCGACTTATTGGATGGCACACCGGTGCTGGATATCAAACCCTATGTGCCCTATGCCGATAGTTTACCGATGGCGCATAACGCGATTGCCGATAGCGCGCCGACTCTGATCTATGTGAGCTGGCAGACCGCAGCTCTGCAGCAAGCACAACAACATGCTCAGCGCTTAGAGCAACCATTAATCGAACTGATTGAGCAATGCCTTGCGCAAGACCCTCGACCGGCTTATCAACAGCCAACGCCCGAGCGTATCTATGGCGTGCAATTTTGGGATGTACAGGTGCGCTGGCATTATCTAACGCTTGAGCAGATTGAAGTGGTCGAGATTTGTTTGGCTTAACGCTTGGACTAGGTCGATTTTTGTTGCTGAAATCTATTTTCTGCCTCGTATTACACAGCAGTATGCTACATCGATAAAAGACAGTCTTGTGCATGTCGCATCTCACTCGTATCACTTTTCCCTCAACGGATGATCCTGATCCAATTCGGGCGCTACGCCATCCATGGATGGCGTAGCGCCCGAATTGGATCAGGATCATCCGTTGAGGGAAAAGTGATACGAGTGAGATGCGACATGCACAAGACTGTCTTTTATCGATGTAGCATACTGCTGTGTAATACGAGGCAGAAAATAGATTTCAGCAACAAAAATCGACCTAGTCCAAGCGTTAAGCCAAACAAATCTCGACCACTTCAATCTGCTCAAGCGTTAGATAATGCCAGCGCACCTGTACATCCCAAAATTGCACGCCATAGATACGCTCGGGCGTTGGCTGTTGATAAGCCGGTCGAGGGTCTTGCGCAAGGCATTGCTCAATCAGTTCGATTAATGGTTGCTCTAAGCGCTGAGCATGTTGTTGTGCTTGCTGCAGAGCTGCGGTCTGCCAGCTCACATAGATCAGAGTCGGCGCGCTATCGGCAATCGCGTTATGCGCCATCGGTAAACTATCGGCATAGGGCACATAGGGTTTGATATCCAGCACCGGTGTGCCATCCAATAAGTCGATACCTGAAATCCATAAGCGACCGGGTTCAACCCGCTCTAAGCGCACGGCAGACTGCCCAATACCATTGGGCCGATGAGTCGCACGACTGGCAAAGACACCAATACTTTTATTACCCCCTAAGCGCGGCGGACGAACTTTTAAGCGCGGGGTGTTTTCTAGTGTCTTATGAAAGAGGAATATCACCCAGATATGACTGATATCTTCTAGGCCTGCAATAGCGTCGGCTTGATTGTACGGTGGCAGTAATTCAATGCAGCCTTGTGCGGCAGGAGCTAGGAGCGGCTGGCGGGGGATGGCAAACTTTTCTTTAAAACAAGAGCGCACGTATCCAATCGGATTGAGTGTGTAAGTCATGGTCTTGCCTCTATAACTGTTGACGGTGTTGCACTGCAGAAACTACAGCACAACACCGTCAAGCATTGTTAGCCAGCGACTAAGACGCGTATGGCTTCAAGGCGTAAACCTGCTTTATCGAGCATGGTTAAACCTTGCTCTTTATAAGCGCGCAAGGTGTCGATCTCTTCATCGCGCACGCTAGGGTTAATCGCCTGTAAAGCAGTCATACGTGCAATTTCTTCATCCATGCTGGCAGTAAATGCTGCGCTGGCTTGTTCGACACGCTCAGCATGACGTGGCTGCATGGTTTTTTGCGCATTGTCGACTAAGCGCAGTAAGGGCTCGCGTTGCGCACGAGCAAACTTACTTGCACTGGAACGTGGCACACTCTTCAGTTGATCGTTGAGTGTCTCGAAGCTGACATGATTGGCCAGATCAGTGCCTTTCTCATCCAGTAAGCAACGCAAGGCAATTGGCGGTAAGAAACGACCCAGTTGCAAGTGTTTAGGCGCAATTGCTTCACTGACATACAGGAGCTCAACCAGCATGGTACCGGCTTTAATGGCTTTGTTTTTCAGTAGAGCAACTGCGGTATTACCCATTGAGCCTGACAGCACTAAATCCATACCACCTTGCACCATTGGATGTTCCCAAGTGATAAATTGCATATCTTCACGGCTGAGCGCTAAGTTACGGTCATAAGTGATAGTGACAGCTTCATCACTGCCCAGTGGGAAGCTGGCATCGAGCATTTTTTCGCTTGGACGTAAAATTAATGCGTTTTCTGAATGGTCTTCGCTTTCAATACCAAAGGCATTAAACAACTGTTCCATATACATCGGCAGGGCAAAGGTGTTGTCTTGTTCAGCAATGGCTTCAACCAATGCTTGTCCGCGGCCAGCACCACTGGAGTTGATTTCCAGTAGACGGTCACGACCTTTTTCCATATCACTTTCCAGTAGGGCGCGTGCGGCACTGGCGTTATCCAGCAACGCTTGCCATGCAGCATCATTCTCATCATCGAGCAGTAAGGCTTCAAGCTGCTCACTAAACTGCAGTTGCACCGCATTACCGGTGGGGCAGGTGGATAAGAAAGCATTCAGTGCGTGTTGGTACCATTCAAAGACACGCTGTTGCGCAGTACCTAGCAAATACGGCACATGAATTTCAATGGTGTGCTGCTGACCAATCCGATCCAGACGACCAATGCGTTGCTCAAGTAAATCTGGGTGCTGTGGTAAATCAAATAACACCAAATGATGACTAAACTGGAAGTTACGACCTTCGCTACCGATTTCTGAACAGAACATCACTTGTGCGCCAAGCTCGTCATCAGCAAACCATGCCGCGGCACGGTCACGCTCAATAATACTCATACCTTCATGGAAGGTGGTCGCAGGGATACCTGAGCGAATACGCATAGCATCACCAAGATCCAGAGCCGTTTGCGCGTGAGCACAAATCACTAGCACTTTTTCTTGCTTGAGGTTTTTCAGAGTGTTTAATAACCAATCGACACGCGGATCAAAGCGCCACCAGAATTGTAGGCTTTCATCTTCTTCAGATTCATCCAGCGGGCCGTCTACGTAAATCTCAGGGTAAAGTTGTGCGTGCAGGTCGTCTGGATTATTCAGGTACTGCGCAGGATAGGCCAGTGGTGCTGGGTGTAATTTACGCTCAGGGAATCCAGAAATGGCGGCACGGGTATTACGGAATAATAAGCGGCCGGTGCCATGGCGGTCGAGCAACTCACGAATCAAACGTGGCGCTGCTTGCTGATCGCCGCTATTAAAGGCGCTGATCAGTGCTTGGCTGTCATCACCTAAAAATTCTTGAATGGTTTTTTCTGCAGTCTCTGTGAGTTTTTCTTGATCTAATAGTTCACGCACAGCTTCAGCAATAGCTTGGTAATGCTGGCTTTCTTCGCGGAATGCGGCTAAATCATGGAAACGGTGCGGATCGAGCAAGCGTAAACGGGCAAAGTGGCTGTCTTGACCTAATTGCTCAGGTGTTGCAGTCAGTAATAAGATGCCTGGAATATGCGCCGCTAAGGTCTCAACTAATTGATAGGCAGGACTGGATTGCTCTGGATGCCAGACTAAGTGGTGTGCTTCATCGACCACCATAATATCCCAATCGCAAGCGCACAGAGCTTGTTGTGCACGTTCATCTGCAACCAGCCAGTTCATCGCAACTAAAGCAATTTGGCAGTCTTCAAAGGGGTTGTCCGCATCACTGGCTAAAAATCGCTCGGCATCAAACAAAGCAACATCTAAGTTAAAACGGCGGCGCATTTCCACCAGCCACTGATGTTGTAGTGTTTCTGGCACCATTAATAAAATACGGCTGGCGCGACCACTGAGTATTTGGCGGTGAATAATCAAGCCTGCTTCAATAGTTTTACCCAAACCCACTTCATCAGCTAACAGCACGCGTGGTGCAATTCGGTCAGCAACTTCTTGGGCAATATGCAATTGGTGCGCAATGGGCTCTGCTCGTACGCCAGCAAGACCCCACAGATTGGATTGCTGTATATCGCTATTATGCTGCAGCGAGTTATAGCGCAAGGTAAACCATTGCAATGGGTCAACTTGGCCGGCGACTAAACGGTCACTGGCCAGACGGAACTGAATAAAATTCGATAGTTGTGTTTCTGGTAATAAACAGTCGTTGTTGTCGCTGTTAAAACCTTGATAGATCAGTAGGCCATCAATTTCATCGACTTCACGCACCGTCATGGTCCAGCCTTCAAAGTGACTGATTTCATCACCTGGAACAAAGCGCACACGGGTTAAAGGAGCATTGCGCTGCGAGTATTGGCGAGTTTCCCCTGTGGCTGGGTAAATGATGGTTAATATACGGCCATCAGACGTTAAAACGGTGCCTAGGCCTTGTTCTGCCTCGCCGTCACTGATCCAGCGTTGTCCGGGTTGATACTGCTGCGTCATGCTTGTCTCCGTGTAATGTAAAAAGCGCGTTATGATAACGGATAGTGACGCAGAGGACACGGCTCAATCGTAACCAGCGATTATAAAGCTATTTAAGCGACAAAATATTGAGCTCTGGTTATAGTGTGGTTTGTACATTTAATTAAGGAGTGGCCCAATGTTACCTCCTATCCCCCATGGATTGGTTCCAGTGACTGCGCAGCATGATCCTGTTAAACCTAAAGCGCTGATTGCTCCCATAACACCTGCTAAAGAGAGTACTAAAGGCAGTACTTTAGGTTTAGAGGATGACGAGGGTTCTACTGCGCAAGAACGTGCTCTTGAAGAGCAACGTAGACAGCATCAGCGTCAGCGTGAGAAAAACCAGGCTCAAGCTGAAGCCGAAGCCGAAGCTTATGCAGAGCTTGAAATATCTGCGGATGAAAGCGAGCAAGAGGAACAGGGCGAAAAGACAGGGTTATCGCGTAAAGGTGTCTGGGTTAACATCAAGGTTTAATCAAGTTGGATTTTGGGTCACGCTAGGCGCTGTTGTGCCCATAGTGTTATATGAAAGTCATAGGGGTGTGTATGAGTGATAAAACTGCAGAAAATATTGTTGATTTGTCCAGCGAGCGTGAGCGACGTGTGCATGATTTAGATGAAAAGCGCTTACAAACAGTACGAGCTGCCTTTGCCAGCGCCTTACCTTTAGCTAAACCTGTTGCTAAATTGAAGAAAAAACCCAAGAAAAAGCGTTGATCCCCTGTTTTTCCTTGAATAAGACTTGATTTTGCTTATTTTAGAATCCATCAGGCCACTCTATTGACCTCCGTCAATGTCTTTATGTTTGACGTGACGTATCTTTATTACAAGTTAATTATAAAGCGTGAGGAGATTGCAATGTTTATGGACGTAGTCGTTTTTGCAGGCATTGGTACGGTCGCCCTTATGGTCGCTTTCTTTGTAGGTCTATTTTATTTCGTTAGAAAGGTAGAGCAGGATCGTAAATCAAGCTGATTTTTTCTGACACAACGAGCACGCAAGGCAATTTGGGCAACTTAGGTTGCCCTTTTTTTTTGTATAAAATTTGTATTCACAGTTGCAGCACTCCTAATTGATTGAGGCTGCAGTTATTAGATTGCAGATGTTTAGCTGGGTATATGTCGGTTAATCATGGCACGTAATGCAGCGGGTTTAACCGGCTTGGCTAAAAAGTTGAGACCTGCAGCATGCACTTGACTGATTAACTCTGGACGTCCGTCAGCGCTGATCACAATGCCAGGCACATGCGCATTAACGTGCTGACGCAACCATGCCATTAAAGCAATACCGGTGTCGCCGCCATCTAAGTGGTAATCCACTAGCGCTAAATCAGGTATGTGCCCGTTTTCAATCAGCGCAGAGCATTCCTCTCTGTTACTTGCCGTCAGCACATGGCAACCCCAGCGTGATAATAGGCTGTGCATGCCGATTAGGATCGTACTTTCATTATCAACACAGAGTACGCTTAAGCCGGCTAACGGCTGTAATGTAGAATTTTCTTGTCTAGTCGGTGCTGGCGCTATATTGAGCTTTCCAGAGTACAGCGGCACAGTGATACTGAAAACGCTACCCTTCTCCAGCCAAGAGCGTACTTCTATTTGATGGTCTAAGACTTTACTTAAGCCATCAGCAATTGCGAGCCCTAGCCCTAGGCCTTTTTCTTCTCGAGTTTGGTGGCTATCAAGGCGTTTAAACTCTTCAAAGATAAATTTGAGCTTATCTTCTGGAATCCCTTGGCCACGATCCCATACGTCAATACGCAGATGATTGGTTTGGCGGCGAACACCCAGTAATACACTGCCATTGGCGTAGCGAAACGCATTGGTCAGGAAGTTTTGCACAATCCGTCGCAGTAATTTAGGGTCGCTGATAATGTTTAAGGACGTGCTACGTAAGCGAAAGTCGACTCCCTGTTGTTCAGCTAGAGCAGTAAACTCTGCGCCCAATGCTTCGAGCCATGGGCCTAGCGCAAAGGGTTGGCAATGTGGGGTGATGCGTCCGCTTTCTAGGCGTGAGATGTCTAACAGGTCGCTGATTAAGTCTTCAGCAGAGCGTAATGAACTATCTAGGTTTTTAACCAGTTCATGGGCATCACTCGGCAGTGCATCTTGGTGAGACAATGCTGCAGAGAATAGACGTGCGGCATTGAGGGGTTGCATCAAGTCATGACTGACCGCTGCTAAAAAGCGAGTTTTTGATTGGTTGGCGTACTCTGCAACATGCTTAGCATCACTGAGTGCAATATTTAATTGAGATAACTCGTGGGTGCGTTCACTGACGCGATGCTCTAGGCTTTCATTGGCTTCTTTTAAAGCGCGCTCAGCTTCGCGGAACGCAGTAATGTCAGTAAAACTCATTACAAAACCGCCACCGGGCATTGGGTTGCCAATCAGCTCAATCACACGACCATTCGGAAACAAGCGCTCGGAAGTGTGTGCGGTGCCTTTGCGCATCCAGAATAATCGTTTGCTGACATGCGCATTAACATCGCCTGGGCCGCATAATCCATGCTCTGCGTTATAGTGAATAATGTCGGAAATCGGTCGGCCCACCTTGATTAAATCTTCGGGGTAATTAAACAGCTTTAAATAACGGCTGTTCCAAGCCACCAAGCGTAAGGAGCGATCGACCACGCTGATGCCTTGGGTGATGTTCTCAATTGCGCCTTGTAATAAGGTTCGGTTGAACTGTAAAACCTCAGAAGCCTCGCCAACAATGCGCACGACGTCTTCGACATACATTTCTCGTCCTTCAATGGCCGCTTTTACGACAACGCTTGTTGATGAGGCGCCTAAGACACCATTCAGTAATCGCTCAGTATGAGCCACCCATTCACTGCTGGCTCTTTCTGACGGGTTAAAGCCAATGCCTTGCTTGTAGGCGAAACGGATAAAGCTTTGCTTGGCTCGATCTTCGCCAACAAAACGTCCCGCTAAAATAAGCAAATCGCTGATTTGTACACTAAAAGTTTGACGGCCGCCGACATGTTGGCCGATAAAACGGCTGGCTTGCCAGTGTTCTGAGACTCGTGTCCTTGAAAAAAGTGATACCAGTACAAACAATAAAAAGTTACCACTCAGTGATAGTAAGACACCGAGAGTGAGTGGATCGATGGGTAAACCAAAGGGCTGGCTGGATAGCCATGTTAATCCGGGGAATGACGCGAGCGACCAATCCATGCTGCTGGCTATTAAAGGTAAAACCAAGGTGTAGGCCCATAATAAAGAACCTGCAATTAAACCGGCAAAGACGCCTTGGCGGTTGGCTTGCTTCCAAATTAAAGCACCCAGCATAGCTGGCGCCAGTTGTGTCAGAGCAGCAAAAGCAATCTGGCCAATGGTTGCAAGGCTGGTATTAGCACCCAGTAAGCGGTAGCTGGTATAGGCCAACAATAAAATAATAATAATACTCAAGCGTCGAGCAGTGAGCATCCAATAGCGAAACGCTTCAAAGGGACGCTCAGTTGTGCGTGCGGCCAGCATGGAAGGCAATAAAATATGGTTGGAAATCATAATGGCTAAGGTCACTGCTGCGACAATCACCATGCCTGTTGCTGCAGATGCGCCACCAATAAACGCCAATAAGGCTAGAGTGGGGTTGCCCTCTGCAAGGGGTAAGCTAATCACAAATGAGTCCGGTACAACTGAGTCCGGTAAGCGCAGCTGGCCAGCGAGGGCAATTGGAATAACAAATAAAGCAACCAGCAGCAGATAAAGAGGGAAGACCCAGCGTGCTACACGCAGGTCGGCCTCGTCGTTATTCTCCACAACAGTCACGTGGAATTGTCTAGGTAATGTATAGATGGCCATCATCGCCACGCACGTTTGTACAATCATCGCCGGCCAGTTGGTTGCTTCATTCCAATAGGATTCAAGCTTAGGTGCGTCTTTAGCCTGCTGCCATAAGTCGCCCATGCCATTGTAAAGTCCAAAAATAACAAAGAGTCCAACTGCGATAAATGCCATCAGCTTCACTAACGACTCAAAAGCAATTGCAAACATTAATCCGCGGTGGTGCTCGGTCACGTCAAGATTGCGCGTACCAAATAAAATGGTGAACAGCGCAAGGGCTACAGTCACAATAAGAGCGGTGTCTTGAGCGTGCATTCCTGTTGAGTTGGCTGATGTGCCGGTTAGTAGGTTGACTCCAAGCACAATCCCTTTGAGTTGCAGAGCGATATAAGGCAATACACCGACTAATGTGATCAGTGTTACAACAACCGCTAGGCGTTGTGACTTGCCATAACGAGCAGCAATAAAGTCAGCAATTGAAGTGATGTTTTCTTGTTTGCTAATAATCACCATTTTCTTGAGCACCCAAGGTGCCAGTGTCAGCAATAAGATGGGGCCTATATAAATAGGCAGGAAAGACCATATTTGCTCGGCGGCCTGACCAACAGAACCAAAGAAAGTCCAGCTGCTGCAATACACCGCCAAAGATAAACTGTAGACGGTTGAGCGCATACGCGGACTGACTGTTGCGCTACGACGGTCACCGTAAAATGCAATGGCAAACAAAATCGCCATATAAACTAACGCGACCAGTGCAATCAGCCCTGTGGATATAGACATGAATACGATCCGAAACCTAAATTAGATTCGATTATATTAAGGAAAAGCGCTGCTATAAGATAGCAATGGCTGGCGCTGAAGGCGGATGAGTTTCGCTAGGAGGGTGAGTCTTGGATATGCTTTAAGCGTGTTCTAGTGTGTAGAGGGTTCTTTTGCTAGAGCTGAGGCTCTAATTCCTGTGCTTTATAAGACATTGCGACTAATTGTTTGTTCTGCTGGTAGCGTTTGAGGCGACTGCTTAAGGCTTCTGGTAAATGCTGTGTTTGCCTAAAGCCAAGTTTGCTATAAAAGCCACTGAGGTCTGGATGACAAAGCAGCCAAATGTGAGAGTCTTGGTAGGCTAATTGAAGCTGTTGTATTAAAAAGCGTGCCGCGCCTTGTTTGCGATATCCAGGGGCGGTAAATAAACTGGTTAACCAATAGCCTTGATCAACGGGTGAAAGGCATGCGCCGGCAACAATCTCTGACGAGCGAACAATCCATGCATCTGCTTGTTGTGTAATACGCATTGGACTGTTGTGGTTGCGATAAAATTTACGCAAAAGAGGTTGCTGCTCTTTGGTTAAGCGTTGAGCTGTAAACTGGGTAAGTGTTTGATTCATTAACGCATGCTCTTACTGCTGCTGGTAAAGGTGACTTTACTATAATCATGCTGCGGCTCTGTTTCTAGCGTCTTGTTGAGTTAAGATCCGTCTGTACTTATATAGTGCATTAATCGGTTTGGGGTCTTAAGAGTAGCTTTTGTGTGTAGTCGAGTGGTCAGTTCGTTATGTTTGATCACCGATGGCTGGGTTGTGTAGAATCGTACATATAGTAGTAGTGCAGGGCGCCCAACGCGCCTAAAAAGGCCTTCGTAAAGTATTTCAGCTTTATTTTATAAATACTATTGACAGGGTGCGTCTCTGCTGTAGAATGCGCACCTCGTTAGGCAAACACAGTTTCACTTGTTTAACGTAAGAGTTTGATTCTTAAGGGAATAACTTAAAAATCAGCTTGACAGGGTCGCGGAACGCTGTAAGATACGCACCCTAGCAATGAGCAACGTAAGAAGCTCAGCGCTAACAAGGAATTATCAAGAAGCTTTAAAACTCCTAGAAAATAAACCTTGACAGATACTTAAGGGAGTGTAGAATACGCTTCCTCGCTAAGATCGAAAGACTTAACGAAACGTTCTTTAACAATTTGAATCAAGCAATTCGTGTGGGTGCTTGTGTTAGATGTTTGATAGTCAGATAGATTATCGGCAACACAAGTTATTCAACGA
>DATERS010000034.1:0-2292 GCA_035271365.1 Thiopseudomonas sp. | reverse complement strand
CTGAAGTGGTGTTGCATGAGAGCGATGAGCCGCGAGGCCGCTGTTTAAAATAAAAAGCCGCTAACTAAGTAGCGGCTTCTAGATAACTCAGCTTTATGCCGTGAGTTCGCGGCGGATGATTTGTGCTCCGGCGCTTAAAGCATTGAGCTTGCCGCACGCTACAGTGCGCGATAAAGGCGCCATGCCACAGTTGGTTGAAGGATAAAGCTTGTCCGCATCCACAAACTGCAGTGCTTTGCGCAGTGTATCGGCGACTTCTTCGGGTGTTTCAATCGTATTGGTGGCCACATCAATGGCGCCAAGCATGACTTTCTTACCGCGAATCAGCTCAAGTAAATCAATAGGTACATGCGAGTTTTGACATTCCAGCGAGATAATATCGAGGCTGGATTGTTGCAGGCGAGGAAAGACTTCCTCGTACTGACGCCACTCGGAACCCAAAGTCTTTTTCCAATCAGTATTGGCTTTAATGCCATAGCCATAGCAAATATGCACAGCGGTTTCACACTTCAGACCTTCCACGGCTCTTTCGAGCGCAGCAATGCCCCAGTCGTTAACCTCATCAAAAAACACGTTAAAGGACGGCTCATCAAATTGGATAATATCCACACCCGCTGCTTCTAACTCGCGGGCTTCTTGGTTAAGAATAGCGGCAAATTCCCAGGCTAATTCTTCACGGCTTTTATAGTGCGCGTCATACAGCGTATCGATCATGGTCATGGGGCCGGGCAGCGCCCATTTGATCGGTTGTGTGGTGTGCTGGCGTAAAAACTTAGCATCTTCAACAAATACTGATTTGGGTCGGCTGACGGCACCGACCACAGTGGGCACGCTGGCCTCGTAGCGGTTACGAATTTTAACTGTTTCACGCTTTGCAAAATCAACACCCTCAAGGTGCTCAATAAAGGTAGTGACAAAGTGTTGGCGAGTTTGCTCACCGTCACTGACGATATCAATGCCGGCCTGTTGCTGCTCGTGCAACCACACGCGCAATGCATCTTGCTTGCCTTCAAGTAATTCATCACCTTGCAGTTTCCAAGCAGACCAGAGTTTCTCCGGTTCCGCCAACCATGAGGGTTTAGGTAAGCTGCCTGCGGTGGATGTAGGTAATAAGATGCTCATAATAATTCCGTATTCAATCCTGGTTAACAAATCTCTGAATAATGACCTGCGTAGCTAGCACTGCGTTACAAGCGTGCTGGCGTTCTCGCTCATGTTATGCAGAGATTTCTTCGTTATAAAATTCAAGCTTAAGCCGCGTAACGCGCCGACCATTGCTCAAGAATAGTTTGATAAGGCTTGATGAAATGCTCTTCAGTAAATTTGCCTTGTGCAATCGCCAGTTGGTTGCGCTCTTCACGGTCATAGACGATTTGCGTTAAGGAATGATCGAGGTTTTTCAAATTGGGCTGATAGCACTTGCCGGCTGCAGCGTTAGCGTTGTAAATCTCCGGGCGATAAATCTTTTGGAAAGACTCCATGGTACTAATCGTACTGATCAGTTCCAGATCAGTGTAGTCATGCAGTAAATCACCAAAGAAGTGAAAAGCCAAAGGCGCGACGCTATTGGGCGGCATAAAGTAGCGCACGTTTAAGCCCATTTTTTTGAAATACTGCTCAGTTAATGATGATTCATTGGGCAGGTATTCCAGACCTAATACCGGATGTTGATTGCCTGTTTGAGTATAGATTTTGTTATCTGACACACTGAGGCAAATTACCGGAAGCTTGCTGAAATTTTGTTGATAGGTGTCTGAATGGATAAAACTTTTAAAAATATTGCCGTGCAGATCGCCAAAATCTTCTGGAACACTAAACTGCGGTTGGCCTTTATTGTGATCTAACAGGCGCACACTAAAATCATAATCGCGCACATACGAAGAAAAATTATTGCCGACCACGCCTTCGATACGCTTGTTGGTGAGGTGATCAATAATATTGGTTTTTAACACCTCAATAGCAGGAAAACGACTCTCCTTGCCTTGGTTGTCAATTTCCATGTCTACAGAAATGATTTCCAGTTCAACCGAGTAACGATCAGCTTTGGGGTTATCCCAGTGTGCTAATGCATTGAAACGGTTGTTAATCATCTGCAGAGTGTTGCGCAAGTTTTGCTGACGGCTCTCGCCTCGCGCCAAATTGGCAAAGTTGGTCGTCGCTCGCGTGCTCTCTGCTGGGTGATAATTTTCATCGAAATCAATGCTGTTAAGAGAAAATGTAAAGTCGTTACTCATGATGTTCTGGTCTCCATTTGCTGCGATACAACCTGAATACGCTGATTGTTGCTGTGTT
>DATERS010000033.1:0-13264 GCA_035271365.1 Thiopseudomonas sp. | reverse complement strand
TTGCATGAGCATGTACTCAATGATCTGTATCCAGAGTGCTTAACTGCCGATGAGCCATTAGCCGCGCTGCTAACGGAAGTGGTGAAGCGCACCGCTGAAACCATTGCTTTGTGGCAGGCCTACGGTTTTTGTCATGGCGTGATGAACACCGATAATATGTCGATTCTGGGACTGACTTTTGATTTTGGTCCCTATGCCTTTCTTGATGATTTTAAACACAAACATATTTGTAATCATTCAGATAACCATGGCCGCTATGCTTTTAATCAGCAAGTGGCGATGGGCTATTGGAACCTGACTGCCTTTGCCGAAACCTTAACCCGCTATGTGTCGCTTGAGCGCTTGCAAGGCATTCTTGATGGCTATGCCGCCATTCAGCAGCAAGCCTATTTAAAAGCCATGCGTGCGCGTTTAGGTTTAATCGGTGAGCAGGCGGATGATGCTGTGCTGATTGATAAGCTTCTGCTGCAATTGGATCATAGCGCCGTGGATTACACTTTGTTTTTCCGTGATCTGGGTGAGTTGCCAGCAGCGCAAGCACTCGAAAAACTACGTGATGAGTTTATTAATCTCGCAGCGTTTGATGAGTGGGTCAGTGAATTTATAGTGCGCAATGCCAATGATGTACGCACTCAAGAGCAGCGTCGTAAAGAAATGCATGCGGTTAATCCACTGTATATGTTGCGCAATTATTTAATTCAAATGGCCATTGAAGCAGCTGAAGATGGTGACTATGCGCCATTGCATAAACTGCATCAGGTTTTAAGCTCACCCTTTACTGAACAAGAGGGTTGCGCTGAGTATGCCGAACGCCCACCACAGTGGGGCAAACACTTATCGATTAGTTGTTCGTCTTAAGTTTTAAGTCGCTCTACAAAGGCCCTCTGCGCTGTGATTTTATAGCTGCGCACAGGGCCTTTTTTGTGGGTGAATGTACGGTCTTTTTCTCTGCAAAATATTGGCTTTTCGCAGCTTATATTAGATATTGAACGATATTTATTATTGCACCCTGCTTTTTACTGTGACAGGGTGGTCGGTTTTGTAATTGCGTGCAGGCTGTTTTTTACCGTGCATTTTTGCCGATGAGGGATGGTTTGCGCGTTTCAAGCTGACTGACATTGGCGCCGAAATTGAGCATAGCTTAAGGAGTTCCTACTATGACCTCAGATAAAACGACAACAGATAAGTCGTCTAAAGTTTCTACCATTCTTCTCCCGGTATTTATCCCCTCGGTCCTGGTGATCGTACTGATGGTGATTGGCACCATGAGTAACCCTGAAAAAGCAGGGGCATTGTTTGCCGATGTATTGGCTTATGTAACCACCACTTTTGGTTGGTTTTACATGTTGGCCGTGGCAATTTTCTTAGTCTTTATTGTTTCAGTAGCCTTTAGCAGTTGGGGAAATATCAAACTGGGGCCTGACCATGCCGAGCCTGAATACAGTTTCTTTGCGTGGTTCGCCATGCTCTTTTCTGCCGGTTACGGGATTGCCTTGCTGTTCTTCGGGGTGGCGGAGCCGGTCTTGCACTATGCCACACCGCCTGCAGGCGCTGGTCTCACGGTTGATTCCGCTAAGCAAGCGATGCAAATTGCCTTCTTCCACTGGGGTTTCCATATTTGGGCGATCTACGGTTTAGTCGGCTTATCCTTAGCGTACTTTGCCTTCCGTCACGGTTTACCGCTGTCGATGCGCTCCACTTTGTACCCGCTGATTGGTGAAAAGATTCACGGCCCGATGGGGCATGCGGTGGATACCTTTGCCATTTTAGGCACCATGTTTGGTATCGCCACCTCGCTGGGTTTATCGGTTGCGCAAATTAACGCGGGTCTTAATTACCTCTGGCCGTCGATCCCAGTTAACACCACTGTGCAGTTGATCGCTTTAGTGGTGATTACGTGCTTGGCGACTTTGTCGGTAGCGGCAGGGATGGATAAAGGTGTGAAGCGCCTGTCCATGCTGAATATTATCTTGGCAGTGTCCTTGATGGTGTTTGTGTTTGCCGTGGGCCCAACCATCTTTATTCTTAACACCTTTATGGAAAACACCGGTAGCTACTTGAGTAATATTGTTGAGCGCACCTTTAGCTTGCAGGCCTATACCTCAAGCGATTGGATTGGTAACTGGACGCTGTTTATCTTCGGTTGGACCATTGCCTGGGCGCCGTTTGTCGGTCTATTTATCGCTAAGATCAGCCGGGGTCGTACCATTCGCCAGTTTGTGGTTGGCGTGATGTTGGTACCAACGATCTTTACCTTTGTATGGTTCTCAGTGTTTGGCGATACCGCACTGCACCTGATCATGGTGGATGGTTATACCGAGCTGATTGAGCAAGTACAGAACGATCATGCGGTGGCTTTATTTAAGCTGTTTGAGCTATTGCCCTTTACCTCGATCGTATCGTTCTTAACGATATTTTTGATTATTACCTTCTTTGTCACTTCATCTGACTCTGGCTCAATCGTAATTGATTCGCTGGCCTCAGGCGGTGTAACAAATACGCCAGTTTGGCAGCGGGTATTCTGGGCCTCCATGCAAGGACTGGTTGCGGCCGCCTTGCTGTTAGCCGGTGGTTTAAGTGCACTACAGACAGCAAGTATTGTCAGTGCTTTGCCCTTCGCCATTATTATGCTGATTGCCATGGTCGGTATGTGGCGTGCCTTGATTATTGAAGGGCACCAGGAAATGAGCCTGACCCAGCATATGCAATCCACCCCTGGTGGTTATAAGTCGGGTCCAGGTTTTTGGAAAAAGCGCTTAGCCAACTTGGTTGATTTCCCTGACTGTGAAGCCGTCGAGAAGTTTATTCGCACGACCGGTATTCAAGGGATGGAAAAAGTTGAGCAGGAGTTGGAAGAAAAAGGTTGGGTTGCTGAAGTTGTCTTTGACGAGCAAAACCTGCGCGCCCAGTTCCAGGTGTTTCAGGAAGGTAAGTTGGAGTTTATTTATGAAATCCGCTTACGCGCTTACGCCATGCCTGACTTCTCATTCCCGATGACTACGGGCAACAGTGGCGATGAGCAGTACTACCGCGCGGAAGTGTTCTTGCGCCGCGGTGGCCAAGCCTATGATGTGTATGGCTACGATGAGCAAGATATCATCACCGATATTCTTGATCAGTTTGAGAAGTATCTACACTTTTTGCATATATCACCGGGGATTCTGCCGTGGAATATGGCCGAGCATGATGATGATCTGGTTGCTCAGGATGTAGAGCTTGATGCAGATGCACCCGCACCGTTTTCTCCCTCAAATATTGAAGGGAAACTGTTGTAAGCAGGTTAGTTTAAGCTGCAAACGCTGGGGTGGTGCTCACCACCCCAGCGCTATTTGAAATACAAAAAGGGCGGCACTGTTTAACAGTACCGCCCTTTTTTATAAACTGTTTAAATCTGCAAGCTGCACTTACCAGCTAAAGATTTCCCAAGATGGAATGCGCATCTCTGGTTTATCAGCACGGATAAAGTTGCCTTCACTGCCATCCGCACGCACTAAAAAGTAAGGTTTACCTTTTTTTGGTGTGACTTTTACGGCATATAAGAAACCATTCAGACGGTATTCTTCAACGACTTTATCGCCTTTTTGCACAATGGTCACATCCGGCTCACCGCCAATAGACTCATCAGCAAAACCAAGAAGAGGGCAGCCGAGTAAGACACCGGCCAGTGTTAAGCGCTGCAAAGTAGTACGCATAGTCTTTATCCTTTATTGACGAGTTGGCGTGGTAATAGCTCTAGTCTAGCAAGAGCTTTAACACTCGTGTTGAGGAGATTTGCTCTTACTGTTGATGGTTACTTATAAGCAGGGTTGGCCGCTAGTGTCTTTGGCTTTTATACCGGTTGAACTTGTGTACGAAAAGACCTGCGTAACACAGAAAATAAAGCATAGTTGTCAAAAAGCTGTTCTATAAATTGTTTATTAAATATAGCGTGTGCTACATGGTATGACGCATCAGTGTGTACTATGGAAGTAGATATAATTTTTAAGTCACAGAGGTGTGCCATGGACGACTTAGCCCCATCAGATTTAAAAAGTATTCTGCATTCAAAACGAGCCAATATTTATTATTTGCAATACTGTCGTGTACTGGTTAACGGTGGACGTGTTGAATATGTAACAGATGAAGTTCGCCGTTCCCTGTACTGGAATATTCCAATTGCGAACACCACAACTTTGTTGCTGGGTACGGGCACATCTATTACCCAAGCCGCGATGCGTGAGCTTGCCAAAGCTGGCGTTCTTGTTGGTTTTTGTGGGGGCGGTGGTACACCACTATTCAGCGCTAACGAAGTTGATGTCGAAGTCGCTTGGCTGACTCCACAGAGTGAATACCGTCCCACAGAGTATTTGCAGCAATGGGTACGTTTTTGGTTTGATGATGATTTGCGTTTACAAGCAGCCAAACTTATTCAAAATGCTCGTTTAAGCTTTCTTGAAAAACATTGGTTAACCAATCGCCGCTTTAAAGATGCTGGGTTTATTGTCGATGCGGCACAAATTAAGCAAGCATTGGATAAATCTCGTGAAGCCATTTCAGTCTGTGCAGACGCTATGTCGTTACTGACTGAAGAGGCTCGACTAACCAAGTATTTATATAAAATCGCAGCTAATGCTTTGCAGTATGGTGATTTTACTCGTGCTAAGCGTGGCTCTGGAGTCGATCCCGCCAACCGCTTTTTAGATCATGGTAATTATCTAGCCTATGGCTTGGGTGCTACTGCCACTTGGGTGATTGGTTTGCCGCACGGACTAGCGGTTCTGCATGGTAAAACTCGTCGTGGCGGCTTGGTTTTTGATGTGGCTGACCTTGTAAAGGATGCTTTGATTTTACCTCAAGCCTTTATTTCAGCAGCGAGTGGTGATGAGGAACAAGCTTTCCGTCAGGCCTGCATTGATAACTTAACCCGCTCAGAAGCACTCGATTTTATGATTGAAACTATTCAAGATATTGCTCAGCAGTTGGGTGGTACCCGCGCATGAACATCTTGCTAGTGTCTGAGTGTAATAAAGCTGCTTTAAAAGAATCGCGTCGTATTTTAGATCAGTTCGCTGAAAGGCGCGGTGAGCGTACTTGGCAGACTTCAATTACCCGTGACGGCTTAAAAACACTACGACGTTTATTACGTAAAACAGCGCGTAAAAATACAGCAGTAGCCTGTCATTGGGTACGTGGCTTAAATAATAGTGAGTTATTGTGGGTGGTCGGCAATAGCAATCACTTTAATACGCAAGGTGCCGTTCCCACTAATACCACTGAGCGTAATATTTTGCGTTTGGCTGATGAAAATGACTGGCATACAGGAGAGGTTATTTATCTTCTCAGTGCCTTCGCAGCCTTGCTGCATGACTTAGGCAAAGCGTGTGATGCGTTTCAGGCGCGTTTAGCAGGTAAGGCGCATCATGAGGGTGCAAACCTCTATCGTCATGAGTGGGTGTCATTGCGTTTATTCCAAGCTTTTGTTGGTGGTGACGATGATGTTACTTGGTTGCAGCGCATGGTTGATTTAAGCGATGTAGACCAGAAGAGTTGGTTGAAAAATTTACAACGTGATGGTTTGGATGCTGATACGGATAAGCCTTTTAGCACCTTACCGCCTTTGGCTGCTGCATTAGCTTGGTTGGTAGTGTCGCATCACCGTTTACCGCATAAGCCAAAAAGTGGCCAAGGTATCTTTGCTGATCAATTTGAGAATTACTTTAAAGAAATTAATGCGCAATGGAATCAAACCTGCTCTGAAACAGATATAAAGTTGATCAAGCCGTATTGGTCGTTTCGTCAGGGTTTACCAACCAATAATCGAGTATGGAAAAAAAGAGCAGCACGTTTAGCGACACGCTTACTTAAAATTCACAACTCAGATCAAGCGCCACAGTGGCTTGATAATTTATATGTGATGCATCTGTCACGCTTAAGCTTAATGTTGGCAGATCACCATTACTCTAGTCTTAGTAAAAAAGAAGATCGTATATTCCACCATCCTACGGCTACGCTTTACGCTAACACCAATCGCAAAGACGGCACCTTTAATCAGTCACTAGAAGAACACTTAATCGGTGTGGCTATTAATGCTGGTTTTATCAGTCATAGTTTTCCAGATTTAGAGCGTTCTTTGCCAACCTTGAAAAATCATAAGGGTTTACGTAAACGCAGTGCTATAGCTCGATTTCGTTGGCAAGATAAAGCCACTGATTTAGCCACATCTATACGTGAGAGAAGTGCCAAACAGGGCGCGTTTATTGTCAATATGGCATCGACAGGTTGCGGTAAAACTCTGGCTAATGCCCGAATTATGTATGCCCTAGCAGAGCCCAGTAAAGGTGCTCGATTTTCTGTTGCTTTGGGTTTGCGTACGTTGACATTACAAACTGGCAAAGCTTATCGAGATCATAAAATGTATCTCGATGAAGATCAGCTTGCTGTAAGAGTTGGCGGGTCTGCCAGTCGTGATTTGTTTGAGTATTATCAGCAGCAAGCAGCGCAGCATGGTTCAGAATCTGTACAAGATTTAATCGATGAGGATGGTGGTGTGCTTTTTGAAGGTGATTACGATACGCATCCGCTGCTGGCGCGCACGTTGCATAAACAAGATATTAAATCCCTCGTTGCTGCACCTGTTTTAGTTTGCACCGTGGATCACTTAACACCGGCAACCGAAAGTCAGCGTGGTGGGCGACAAATAGCCCCGATGTTGCGCTTAATGACCAGCGATTTAGTGCTAGATGAGATTGATGATTACGGTCTAGAAGACTTGCCCGCTTTGGCACGATTAGTAAACTGGGCTGGCTTACTTGGGTCACGGGTGATGTTGTCTTCAGCCACTTTGCCGCCGGCTTTAGTACAAGGCTTATATGATGCGTATCGTGCTGGACGTGAGCATTACCAAGCCAACCGTGGTGAACCCAATACACCAATCGATATTTGTTGTGCTTGGATAGATGAGCATCGCAGTACTGCAGAAAACTGCGCGACCAGTGATTTATTCAAAACAGCACATATGGCGTTTGCACAAAAGCGTGCTGACAAACTTGCCCAAGAAGTAAAACAGAAAAATGTAAGGCGCGTTAGTGAGCTAGTGCCGGTTGAATGCGCCAGTAATAAAGCAGAAGAAGTACACCAAGCCTTTGCAGAACGCATGCTTAAAAGTGCTTTAGAGTTGCATAAAAACAATCATACAGTTGATGAAAGCAGTAAAAAACAAGTCAGCTTTGGCCTCATCCGTATGGCCAATATTGGACCTCTTATTGAAATTGCTTTGCAGTTATTTAAAGCAAAAGTGCCCGATAATACGCAGATTCACTTGGCTGTTTATCACTCACAGTTCCCACTGTTAATGCGTTCAGCGATAGAGCACGAGCTAGATACGACGCTCAATCGTGACAAGCCGCAAGCTGTATTTGCACTGCCACGTATTAAGCAGTTATTGGCAGAGTCTCGCGAGCACAACCATGTGTTTATTGTGCTGGGTTCACCCGTTACAGAGGTGGGGCGTGACCATGATTACGATTGGGCTGTGGTCGAGCCATCTTCAATGCGCTCTATGATCCAACTGGTGGGACGCGTACGCCGTCACCGTCCTGATGTTTATTTGCAGACGAATATTCATTTGTTGCAGCGTAATGTTAAGTCTTTTCTAGCGCCACAAAAGCCAGTATTTACACGGCCAGGCTTTGAAACCGACAAGGTAAAACTGGACAGCAAAGACCTTGCTGAAATCCTTGAGCAGCATGAATGGCAATTTATTGATTCGCGCCCACGTATTTTGCAGCGCGAAGAACTTAAGCAAACACACAGCCTAGTGGATATTGAGCATTATCAACTGCAGCAAAAAATGCTGCCACAGCAAGCAAATCAAGGCTCTCCACGCAGACGCTCCAGTCATGCACTAGTACAAAATGCTGTTCCTTCATTGGGAGCACATAGTTGGTGGACAGCACCTCATGCAACTTTGCTCACGATTTTGCAGCAAGAGCAGCCTTTCAGGGATGATCAAGGGCAACAAAGAGTCGATCTAGCCTTGCTGCCAAATGAAGATGAGGATGGGTTTTTATTGCATAAAATTGAAAAGCAAAAGAACTTTGCTGGTAACAACTACACCCTGATTGATGAGTCCATGCTTAAGCGTTTGCCTGCCAGCTGTGTACAAGGTGAAAAAATTGATCCTTGGTTTGTAGAGGACTATCCAGCACTGTTAATTAACCAGGCGGAAAGTGAAGATATAACACTGAGTCGCTGTGCAAAAAGATATGGCGTATTGAGCTTGCGTGAAAGCAGTCAGAAATGGTGTTTTCATGCAGCTTTGGGTTTTTTTAAAGCGACATGAAAACACCTAAAGCTGCCTACACGGCAGTTAAAAAGCTAATCAAAGCTAAGTGCTAATGTTTCTGAGCTGCTTATTCAGCAGGGGCAGCATTTTAGCAAGATTCTGATTTATAAGAGCGAGTAATTCTTAAACTGAAGTATTTTTAAAAGCAAAGTGTTAATGGGTTGATTTTTGTTTTTAGAGGTCTAGTATTAGGTTTCTTACTTCGATTGCTTGCATATTCAAATGTGCCAATGGAAAACCTTGGGGTGAAAGGATGTCAGAGCAAAGACTAAGCAGTAGAGCTGAAGCAATACGCCAGGTTATGTATGGTTTTATTGCGAATCGCTTAAATATAAAAATTGAAAAACTAGGCGTTGATGATCCTAAGTATCAGTCTGAACACGACAAGCACGTTCCAAGCACTTGGTTGGCTAGCGCTGTGGAACGAGCGTCACAAATTCAAGTGGTCACTCATCCATTAAAAGCGACCTATCCACATGCGCATATTAAAGAAACGACCAGTCTGTACTGTTTGCCGATTGATTTACCGCAGCATGATTTTGTAGCAACCCAAGTATTGGGTGAAAGCTTTATTGATGATGTAACAGGCAACGCTGCTGCTTTAGATATTTATGCATTATTGCAGTTAGAAGTTGAGGGTGAAACGCTTTTAAAATTGTGTTTGTCGCAGGATCCAGACATGCAAGCTGCGCTACATGATGACCTTGAAATAGCTAAAGAGTGGTTGGCGGCTTTCGCGGATGTCACTCAACCTAAAATGCAGGGTATCGCTTCACATAGTTTTGCCAAGCAGCTTTTTTGGTTGGCAGGTGAAGATCCTTACGCCGATGATGAATATGTGCTGCTTGCACCACTGTATTCAAGCACATTGGCGCATAAAGTATATGAGCAGATTGATCATGATCGCTTTAGTCAAGAATCTAAAGATATACGCGATGCGGTACGCGGCAACAAAGAGCATGTGGGTATAGCTCGTAGTTATCCACAGTTAGCTGTGCAGGTGATTGGTGGTTCAAATCCACAGGGTATTTCTTCTTTGTCCAGTAAACGCCGTGGCGTAAATTACTTGTTAGCTTCTTTGCCGCCGAATTGGCAGCAACAACAAATTAAGCCGCCGTTAAAGGTGCAATCTATTTTCTCTCGATTTGAAAAAACGCGTAAAGCAAACACTTGGGTCAACGATCTCAAGCAATTCTTATCTACAAACCCACCTGCCAATGTGCAAACTCGTAATAAGGTCGGGCAGTTGGTCGATGGTTTGCTCGATGAGCTGTATATTTTTGCAGATACTTATCAAAACTTACCAGCGGGTTGGAGTGTGGATGAGCAATGTGATTTATCCACAGCACAGCGTTATTGGTTAGATCCTACTCGTGCCTTACACGATCAGGAGTTTGCTAAAGGTTGGCTGAATACTGAGTGGGACGTAGTGATTGAACAGGATTTTGCGCGTTGGTTGAACCAGCAGCTTGGCTACAAAGTGAGTCAGCTCGGTGATGTTGAGTTTCGCCGCTGGGCGCGTGAAATGCGTAAAGACAGCCATTGGAAGAACTTTGTTACAGATAGCTTAAAACGTATAGAGCAAAACTTAACAGGGAGTCTCAGCTAATGGAGCTAGAACATAACGCTTATATAGTCTTGCCACGTTTGCAGGTGCAAAACTTAAATACCATGTCTAGCCCCATGACTTGGGGTGCACCGTCTATCACTGCGGCAATGGGGTTTATGCTGGCGCTGCAAAGAAAAATCCCTTTTGAATGGGAAGTTGATTTGTTAACGGTTGGTATGGTGATTCATGATTTTGAGCCACAAATAAATGGCAATTATGTAAAAAAGTTTAACTTAACGCGTAACCCGCTTGGCAAAGATGGCAAAACACCTGGCATTACTGAGGAAGGGCGTGCGCACGCCACCATCAGTTTAGTTTTTGGTGCTTATATTGCCGGTAACACAGCTGATAATGAGCTTTTAAAAGAGCGTGCTTGGGCCATTTATAACCTTGCCAGTACGATGCGGTTTGCGGGTGGCTCTATTATTCATAACTCGAAAAACTGGCACTCGCCTGAGTTGTTAATGCCAGGTGAAAGCCAAGATAGTGAAAAATACTTGGCTAAATTGAAACGTAGTTTATTACCCGGTTTTGCGCTGATCAGTCGCGACGATGTTTTGTTGGCGCACACTCAAAAGCTACAAGCAGAAAATGCTGAATTAACAACACTTGATGCTTGGTTGGATTTGTCACGCATCAATAAGCGTTGCGAGATTACAGAAACAGAGTCGACCAATGGTGCTATTAAAGAAACCATTGAGTGGAAATCTGATCGTGAAAAAGGCAGTGGCTGGCTCGTACCTATTCCGGTTGGCTACAGTGCTTTATCTGAACTGTATGGCGCAGGTGAAGTACACAATGCTCGCGACCCTAAGGTGCCTTTTCGTTTTGTGGAAAGCATGTATTCGATTGGCGAGTGGTGCAGCCCGCACCGTTTAGCCTCTTTAAGTGATCTCTTATGGTATTCCAGCGCCGATCATGAGGCAGGAATTTACCGCTGTATCAATCACAACTCTAATCAGCAATAAGCTTCAAGGAGCGAAATTTATGTCTAAAAATACTTTAAAAACCGCATCAGTCTTAGCATTCGAGCGCAAAATTGACCCGTCTGATGCTTTGTTGTTCTCTGGTCGCTGGGATGAGCGTGCCGCAGCAGCAACTTGGTCTGCTATTGAAGTGCGTGAAAAATCAGTGCGCGGTACTATTTCTAACCGCTTAAAAGCTAAAGACCAAGACCCCACTAAGGTTGATGCTGCGATTGAAAATGCCAACCTGCAAACCGTTGATATTGCTGCCTTAGATAGCCGACACGATACGTTGCAGATGCGTTTCACAGTACGTGTTTTACCTGGCGCGGGTACACCTTCAGCCTGCAATAATGTGGATTATCAAGCGAAGTTGGTCGAAACAGTTAAAGCTTATACCGATGCACACAAGTTTACTGAGTTGGCTCAGCGCTATGCAGCGAACTTGGCCAGTGGTCGTTTTTTATGGCGTAACCGTATTGGAGCGGAGCAAGTTGAGGTCAGCGTTGCACGTTTAGTTGATGGTCAAGCTGCACAAACTTACACCTTTAATGGCCTAGATTTTTCGCTACGTAATTTTGATCATGCGCCGCAAGAGTTAGAGCAGCTTAGTGCTGTGATTGCAGCTGGTTTAGCAGGTGCCGAGCATGTGCTACTTGAAGTGACTACCTTTGCGCGTATGGGTGCTGGCCAAGAAGTCTTCCCTTCACAAGAGCTCATTCTTGATCGTGGCCGCGGTGATAAAAGTAAGACTTTATATAGCGTAAAAGGCGTGGCTGCTTTGCACTCACAAAAAGTGGGTAATGCTCTGCGTACTATCGATACGTGGTACCCAGTAGAGGAAGACACTGTAGATTTAGGGCCGATTGCAGTTGAACCTTATGGCTCAGTAACGACTCAAGGTAAAGCCTATCGCCAACCTAAGCAGAAAATGGACTTTTATAACTTGTTGGATAACTGGTTGTTAAAAGACCAAGTGCCCGATTTAGAACAGCAGCACTACGTTATGGCGATTTTAATTCGTGGTGGCGTATTTGGCGATGCAGGTTAAAAAATGGACTATTACCTAAATATTCAACTACAGCCAGATCCTGACTTTGTGCCTGCCATGTTGATGAATGCTCTGTTTAGCAAGCTGCATAGAGTGTTGGTAGAAAATCCAAAGTTAGTTGTTGCGGTAAGCTTTCCTGAATACAGCCTAAGCCCATTAGGGCTTGGTAGCTGCTTACGCTTACACGGTAATCAGCAAGATTTAGAAAGTTTACAAAATACAGTTTGGCTAACAGGCATGCGTGACCATGTTATTTGTAAGGAGTTACAACCCGTACCAAGTCATGTTCAGCATGTTTTGGTTCAGCGCGTGCAAGCCAAGTCTAATATCGAGCGTTTAGTGCGTCGTAATGCTAAACGTAAAGGTATCAATGAGGATGAAGCGCGTTGTAATTACCAAGCAGTTAAGCCTGAAAAACTACGCTTACCTTTTATAACCCTTAACAGCCAAAGCAGTGGGCAAAGGTTTTCTTTGTTTATTAAACAGAGCAAGCCACAAGAAAGTCCACAAGCAGGGGAGTTTAATCGCTACGGATTAAGCCAAGCTGCAACCATTCCTTGGTTTTAACCCTTTTTTAAAAGCAAAGCAGCAGGCTAAGTAAATCAATGACTTACGCCTGCTGTTTAAAAAGGGTTTTTTTAGCTAAAACACCTATAGCTCTTTAAAAACCTAGCGTTAAAGGGTGTAAACTCTTGTTCACTGCCGTATAGGCAGCTCAGAAAGGCGAGTGGCGCATGGCGGGTAACAGCATTATGTTCACTGCCGTATAGGCAGCTCAGAAAAGATGAAGAACGTGCTTCCGACGGCGGTTACATGTTCACTGCCGTATAGGCAGCTCAGAAAAGTGCAATCAGTTCGCATACCGCACTCACTTGGTTCACTGCCGTATAGGCAGCTCAGAAATCCATCTTTGCCTGATAATCAAGTATCGCGGCGTTCACTGCCGTATAGGCAGCTCAGAAAGTCCCGCATCCACAGTGCAAGCCAAACTGCAGGTTCACTGCCGTATAGGCAGCTCAGAAATCAGGGCAGAAAAGAAGAGCGGCCTAGGCCGCGTTCACTGCCGTATAGGCAGCTCAGAAAGACATCAGTAACTCACTTTAGTCCGGCAGCATGTTCACTGCCGTATAGGCAGCTCAGAAAGAGTAAAATAGTGGACTCAAGGCTTGGGTCACGTTCACTGCCGTATAGGCAGCTCAGAAAGAGTCTTCAAACACCAACGTGCCGAACTCTGGGTTCACTGCCGTATAGGCAGCTCAGAAAACAGTAATGGTGCCGTCCGAAACGGACGGTCCGTTCACTGCCGTATAGGCAGC
>DATERS010000032.1:0-6692 GCA_035271365.1 Thiopseudomonas sp. | reverse complement strand
AGCCAGTGCTGGGAAAGCAATAAGTAGGGCGATCCTGACAATATCGGCTAGCACAAAAGGAAAGACCCCTTTGTAGATTTGGCCGATGGGAACATCGGGTGCCACACTTTTAATTACAAACACATTCATACCCACGGGTGGTGTCATTAAGCCCAGCTCCACTGTGACCACCGCAACAATGCCAAACCAAACTGGATCAAAGCCCGCATCTAAAATCAGAGGCATCACCACAGGTACGGTGAGTAAGAGCATGGCTAAACTGTCCATCACACAACCAAGGATAATAAACAGCACCAGTACGGCAAAGAGTACGGCGTAAGGGGACATTTGCAATTGGCCGACCAGTTCCACCAGAAAGAATGAAATGCGTGATACCGACAGGAAGTAGCCGAAAATATCTGCACCGACAATCATAAAAAAGATCATGGCCGATAGTGCTAGCGCTTCTGAGATGGCTGAAGTTAAACCCTGCCAGCGCATGCCGCGTAGCACTGCGATAATTAAAGTGATAAATGCACCAATCGCTGCCGCTTCTGTGGGGGTAAATAGCCCGCCATAGATACCGCCAATAATCAGTACAAACACCAGCGCAAAGGGCAGAAAGCCGCGCATATCCTTGATTTTTTGTGTCACACTTGTTGGGATACCAGGCTTAGCTAAGTGTGGGTAAAAGTAAACCAACAGAGCAATGGTTACACAGTACAGCAGCAGTCCGAGTAGACCTGGAATCAGGCCAGCAATAAACATATCACCCACCGATTGCTCAGTGATCAAGGCATATAACAGCAGAGCAATACTGGGTGGAATAATAATGCCCAGTGTGCCACCTGCTGCTAGCGTACCTGTGGCTAATGAGTCGGCATAACCGTGTTTACGCATTTCGGGTAGGGCGACGCGCGACATGCTGGCGGCGGTCGCGACTGAAGAACCTGAAATTGCCGAGAATGCACCGCACGCTGAAACGGCCGCGATAGCCATACCACCGCGCCAACCGCCGAATAGCGAGCGTGCCGCGGTAAATAACTCTTGCGACATATTGGCTTTAGAAGCCAGTACCCCCATCAGTAAGAACATCGGAATGGGGCTAAAGCTGTAGTTGCTGAGTGTTTCAAAGGGACCTGATTCCAGTAGTGCAAAGGCTGGTTCAAAGGCAACAATAAGGCCAAAACCAACTAAGCCACTGAGGGCCATTGCCAGTGCCACAGGGCAGCGCAACGCAATCATAACCAACATGCCTGCGATGCAGAGTAGTCCTAAAATTGCTGGCGTCATAACTGCATCTCCTGGCCTGTCTGTGCATCCGTAGTAGGTGCTTTATAGTGAAAAATAGTGGCGTAGCCGGTCAATAGACCGCGTATCGCCAGCATCGATAAAGCAATCGCGCCAATATAGTAGATGCCTGACAGGGGGATTAGTAAGTCCTGGGTTAATTCGCCGCTTTCAGCCGCTGAGATGCCGCCTTCAATAAAGCGCCAGCACAGTGCACCGCCGAGAAAGCCAAAGCAAATGGTGTAGGCGCCGGTAAAGAAGCGCAGTCGTGAAGCATCCATTTGCTGAGTAAATAGATCGACAACAATTTGTCCTTTATCCACCGCATGGGGAAAGGCAAATAGCATGGAAAACAGTAAACTGAAGTTGACCAGTTCAATACCGCCGGTAAAGGTCAGGTCAAGTCTACCGTCACTCAGTGAGAACAATGTACGTACCGCAACATCGGTGACAATCAGCATCATCATGGTAAATATAAAAACGCCACTGAGTCGGTACATCATCATGGCGATCGAGTCTGCAAGCCGGTTTAAAGTATCCATTTTATTATATTCCTTGTGGATTTATAATTTGCAGCTGGCGCTCAGCTCAAGAGCACGCTGGTACACCGCACGGCTAGGCAGGCGGCGCTGTTCCAGTTTGGCGAGATAATCTTCAGTGGTTTTCTCAAACACAGGCTGCCAAGCCTCGTGATCAGGGGCGCTAATGGTATGCTTGGCTGCGACAGCTTCAGCACGACCTGCTGTATCAAGTTCATCAAACACCTGCGCCAGTTGCTGTGACCATTTCATCCCAGAGTGCTCTTGCATCATCAGCTTGAGATCATCAGGCATGCCTTCGTAAAGTTTTTTGTTCATGGTCACAACGAACGACAAGGTGTAGAGGTTGATTTCGTTATGAAAGTGGGCTTGCTCATTGGTACGAAATCCCTTCATCGCTTCCCAAGGAAAGGCGACACCATCCAGAATGCCGCGCTGCAGAGCAGGGTAGGTTTCTGGAGCTGGCATACCCACGGGCTGTGCGCCTTGCGATTCTAGAAGTTGTGCCACTACGGTGGTTGGGCGGCGGATTTTTAAACCGACCAGGTCTTTCGGATGCTTAATTTCTTTTTCACGTGTATGCAAATAGCCAGGACCATGGGTAAACAAAAACAGGACCTGAGTGTCGCGGTATTCGTCAGCGATCATCCCTTCATCATACAGAGACTGCAGTACGCAGGAACCGTGTGCGGCTGAGTCGGCCATGCCGGGCAGTTCCATAATTTGCGTTAAGGGGAAACGATTGGCGTTATAGCCTTGTACGGTGGCGGTGATATCAGTGATGCGTTTCTTTACGCCATCATAGCTTTTAGGTGCTTTGGTGAGCGTTTGTGCTGGGTAAAACTCAACCTTAATGCGTCCTTCTGAGGCTGACTCTAAGGCATCAGCCCAAGTTGCAAAGCCTTTATGTACGCCAGAGGTTGCTGGCCAGAAATGGGCGAAACGTAGATTGTACTCAGCAGCATGGGCTGCGCCGGTACTCAATAAGACAGCTAACGATAAAGCTATTAGCTTATGCATGGGCTCACCTCTATTCTTATAATTATCAGTATGTACGTGTTACGTATTGATGCTGTGAATAAGCTATACCGCTGTCTCATTCACATCATGAATATAGAACAAGCCATGAGTGAGTCATAATGAATAGTTAGGCCTTACCTATATCGATTTAGATATGTGATAAGGCTTAGGTTTGAATATAAAAGTCACTACTGAATAAAGAGCAAAATACCTGAAATGGTAAAGAATGCGCAGATAGTGGTCAGCAGCAGCGTGCTGGCAGTGAAGTTTCTATAGCCATATTGGCTACCGAAAATCGGGTAGATACTCATCATCGGCATTGCTGCAAGTAGGATGGCAGCCAGTTGTAGCTCGGGATCAAAGGGTGGCAGCAGCCAAATCAGTAATGCCACCATCAAAGGGTGAGCAACCAGTTTACCAATCAACATCGGTGTAATGCCGCCAAGCTTACCTTTGAGTGGGCTACCGACCAAAGAGGCACCGATCACGAATAAGGCAATGGTGGCTGATGAGCGCCCTAGCATCTCTAAAGTGGTATTGATCGGGTCAGGCAGTTTGATATTCAGTGCTGAAATAAGCATGCCAATGACAATCGCGATCAGTAATGGATTGCGTAGCATACGTTTGTGCAGACGGATTAAAACGCGACCCAGTGACATATCCTTGCTGCGCGATGACGTAAACTCTAATAACGCCATACACAGCGGGATAATAACCAGCGTTTCAACCAGCAGCGCCATAGAAAAAGCTTGCGCCGCTGCGCCACCAACCACTTGCAAAAGTACCGGGAAACCAAAGTAGGGCGTGTTGGACATGGAAACACCCATGGCTTTGAGCGAGGCCAACACCGGCTCGTTTTTAAATAGTTTTAGGCTAATCAATAACCCTAAGCCGAGCATTAATAGCGAGCCCAGTCCATAGGACAAAATAAACTTAGTATCGACCACTTCTTCGATTTTCATTGAGCTGAGCGTGTGAATAATCAACCCTGGCATAGCGAAGTAAAGGACAAAGCGGCCGAGGCCGGGAATGGCCTCATGCGGTAAAATACGCCAACGTACAGCGGCATACCCAATTGCAATTAGCAGAAAAATCGGGGTGGTAATCGATACTATAGCTAACATGTCTGGCTCTTTGCCTAGCTCAATGCTAAGCCTATGTGGTTAATAAATATCTATTGTGCTGCGTTTGCATAGGCGGCGAGGTGTGCTGTACTGCATCACACCACCTGAGTTGGGTTGGATAAGCGTTTAAACGCTGGTCTTATATGTGGCGTGCTGCCTGCAATATATCATCAAGCCAGGCTTGGGTTGCACCGCCGGCTAAGAGGCGCTTTTGTAATTGAGCTAAATTCAGCTCAATACCGCTGTGTTCTTTGATTAAATCCAATAGATGGCGCTCGCCGCTTAAGGCTTGCAAGCAGGCATCTTTTACCAGTGCGCTGGCTTGATCGCGCGGCATGCTTTCAGCTAAGGCGAAAGTGACCGCTTCTGCGTAAATCACACCATTGTATAATGCTAGATTACTTTGCATCTTTTCAGTATTGACGATGATATGTGCCAGTGCGTCGCTGCTGTGGTGCAGAGCAACGGCTGTGGCCATCAGCATCGTGGGTAAGACTAACCATTCCAGCGTCCAGCCGCTGCCGCTGCGTTCATGTTCATGCAGCATCGCTTGATGCATTTGGCCGATTTGACCGGCATTGTGGCGGGCCAAGGTCACCAAGAGTTCTGCGCTGACTGGGTTGCATTTCTGCGGCATGGTGGATGAGCCTCCACCATTGCTAAAGCTCAGCTCACCCACTTCAGTCTGACCCAGTAACAGCCAGTCTTGGCCCATCTTGCCGAGTAAACCCGTGGTTAATGCCAGCCAGTTGGCCAGCTCAACCACGCTGTCGCGCTGTGTATGCCAATTATGGCCCATGGCTAAATTGAGGCGTGTGGCCAGCTTGGCTGAAATAGCTACAGCTTGATCTTGCATGGCTGAGAGAGTGCCAACTGCACCGGCCAGTTGTAGTTTGAGTAGGCGTGGTTTTAATTCTTGTAAACGTGCTTGCTGGCGCAAAAGCGGTGCCAGCCAATTCGCAACTTTTAGACCAAAGCTCATCGGCACTGCTTGCTGAGTGCGAGTGCGCCCTGCAATTATAGTGTCGCGGTGTGTGCTTGCTAATTCGCGCAGTTGCTCAATAACGTGGCTTAAGCGCGATTCATAGAGTTTCAGTAGTTCACGGCAATTGAGTACTAATGCCGTATCGACAATATCCTGACTGGTCGCACCAAAGTGCACCCAGCGCGCATATTCTTTGGGTAAACTTTGTTTTAATACCTGTACTAAAGCGGGGACAGGTACACCGGCGCTGCCGGTATCGGCTGCTAGAGTGGTAGCATCAATCTTGATCTCGGCTGCGGCTTGCGCAATGGCCAGCGCTGCGTCTTGAGGGATTAATCCGCAATCGGCTTGCGCGAGTGCCAGCTGTGCTTCGACTTCTAACATGGCGCGGATCTGCGCCTGATCACCGAGGTAACGGCCCGCCTCTTGATCGGACAAGAGTCTGTGATAGAGGGCTGAATCAAAGGGGGAAATAGTTAGCATATAAGCCTCGCTGTAATGCACTGCGCTCAATCAAGGGTGCAAAAAACAAAACCTTTTCCATACTTAGGCTGATATCTCCAGCACACCATCATGGAAAAGGTGAGTCAGCGTAAATAGCATCCTTTACGCGTCTAGTTAGTTATCAAACGATCAAGCTTGATCTACTGCTTCCAAAGCAATAGCAATACCTTGGCCGACACCAATACACATGCTAGCGATAGCATAACGTTTGCCGCTACGTTTAAGCTGCAGTGCGGCAGTACCGGTAATCCGCGCACCGGAAGCACCCAGTGGGTGACCCAAAGCAATTGCGCCACCGTTAGGGTTTACATGCTCTGCATCATCGGCTAAACCAAGCTCACGTAAATTTGCCAGCGCTTGTGAGGCAAAGGCTTCGTTAAGCTCAATCACATCAAACTGCTCAATACTCATGCCTAAACGCTCACAGAGTTTTTGGCAGGCCGGTGCTGGCGCAAAACCCATAATGCGTGGCTCTATACCCGCTGTTGCACCGCCTAAAATTTTTACTAACGGGCGCAAACCATATTTTTTGACCGCTTCTTCTGAAGCAATAATCAATGCCGCAGCGCCGTCGTTGACACCTGAAGCATTACCCGCGGTCACCGAGCCTTGGCCATCTAAAGCTTTAAGTTTAGCGAGGGCTTCAGCAGTGGTACTGGCGCGAGGGTGTTCATCGGTATCCACAACAAGGTCAGCGCCTTTACGTTGAGGAATCATCACAGGCACGATTTCTTCAGCGAAAATACCTGCAGCTTGTGCTTTAGCAGTACGTTGCTGGGAGCGCAAAGCAAAGGCATCTTGATCAGCACGGCTAATATTAAAGTCGAGGGCAACGTTTTCACCGGTTTCTGGCATAGAGTCCACACCATACATCGCGGCCATCAGCGGATTGACAAAGCGCCAGCCGATTGTAGTGTCGTGAATGGCCGCACTACGGCTAAAAGCGCTGGTGGCTTTAGGCATGACAAAGGGTGCACGGCTCATGCTTTCAGTACCACCGGCAATAATCACTTGCGCTTCACCAGATTTAATGGCGCGCGCGGCCATAATAATCGCATCCATACTGGAACCACAGAGGCGATTGATGGTGGTGCCAGTGACACTGACGGGGTAGTTGGCCAGCAGTAAGGACATGCGCGCAACGTTACGGTTATCTTCACCGGCCTGGTTCGCGCAGCCAAAAATCACATCATCAATGGCTTCAGGGTTTAAGCCTGGGTTGCGCTCTAACAATGCTTTAAGTGGAACTGC
>DATERS010000031.1:0-24982 GCA_035271365.1 Thiopseudomonas sp. | reverse complement strand
TCAGTACTGCAAATCACCATTTTTGCTTGCTCAACGCCAGTTGGCTCAATGGGTGCAGAAAATACATCGCCTAATTCAGCAAAGCGCGGATTAAACTTAAGGGTGTCTAGGCTGTTCATTGGATAGGCACTCCAGCAGCGTGCAGCATTTAAGCAGTCGGTGCTTGATTATCGGTCAAAGGTGGGTTTTGGCTCTGTACCAGTTGTTCTTGACCTTGATTATTTTTGATAAAGACATCTAACTGATTAAAGGCCATATCAATATGATTATCGCGTAACACTACGACTAAACTGCGCAGTATTTCATCAATCGAGGGGTTACGGTCACCCAACTCACGCACATAAAAGCGCAATTCATTATCAAAAGTATTGGCGCTAATCCCTAAAAACAGTACCACAGGTGCAGGGTCACGCATCACCCTTGGATTGTCCTGCATAGTTTTCATCATCAGCTCACGGGCTAATTCCATATCAGTGTCATAGGCCACACCGATACGCACAATCACCCGTGTCACGGTATCGCTCAGTGACCAGTTCACTAGCTGATCGGTAACAAAGACCTTATTGGGCACAATGATTTCTTTGCGATCAAAGTCGGTAATAGTTGTGGCACGGATGCGAATTCGACTGACTGTGCCGGATAAATTACCAATAGTGACCACATCGCCAATACGGACTGGGCGCTCAAATAAGATAATTAAACCTGACACAAAGTTAGCAAAAATTTCTTGTAGACCAAAACCTAAACCCACCGACAGTGCCGCCACCAGCCACTGTAACTTATCCCAACTGACGCCCAGGACGGCCAGCGTTGTAACAAAACCTGTGGCCGAAATAGCATAGGATAAAAGTGTTGTCGTCGCATAGGCACTGCCTTGCGCCAGCCGTAAGCGTGATAAAAATAACACTTCTAATAAACCCGGCAAGTTACGCGTCAAAGCTAACGTAATCAGAATAATAACACCGGCATCCAATACATCACGCAAGCTGATCGGTACGGCAGAACCGCTGCTATTAATATTTTCGTATAAAATAATATTGTCTAAATAAGTGAATAAAGACAATAAATCCGCCCAGACCCAATACAGGCTAATAAAAAATATTCCCAGTAAGATCAGTCGCACTAAACGTAACGATTGCTCATTGATTTGTGAAATATCCAGGAGCATATCGTCAGTGGCCACTTCTCCCTCGACACCATCTTTGGGCTGATTTTGTTTAGCATCTTGTGCACGCTGCCAGGCCAGACGACGTGCTGCTAAAGCCAATCCACGCACCATGACGGCTTCGAGTAAACCCCAAATCAGCATCAAGGATAAGGTATCAAGTAAACGCGCGCTGAGTTTAAGCGCCGTGTAGTAATAGCCAGAAATCAGCGCTGCAACAAACAGCAGAGGCATCAACGCCACAATCACACCGACTAAGCGTCGAAACACTGAAGTGTTGTGATCGCTATAACGATGAAAGAGTAAGCGCCCCATAATCCAAGCCAGAATCAGCAGACAAGTCATCAGCAGCATAATGCCGATCACATCTTCACTTAACGCTGCAGGCTTAGCTTGCGCCACAGTGACGACCGCCGTCAGTACAAGAGCCGTGAGCCCCATTGCGCGAATATGCGCTTGTAAAAAAGCCACCTGCCGACGCGGCCAGCGAAAGTGCATAATCGCCACACCATTGGGCGCTAAAATGCGATACATAAAGTAAAACACCAACCACACTTGCGCCATACTCCATAAGGCCTGCCCAACCTCAAAGTTGTAACCCAAGCCACTATCGGCTTGCACCATGGCGCCTAAGCTGGCTAAGACAATCGCACCGGGTAATGCCAACACTAGATTCAAGAATATGGCGCGGGGCGTATGCAGCTGATTATCCAAACGAAAATGACCAATATCCGCATGCAAGTTACGCAAGGCTTGTAAGATTTTTTGGCGTTTTATAGCCGCTACAATCAACATCAGCAGTAATGGGATAAACCATCCAGCGCGTTTCACTACACTCTGCCAAGCTTGGCTAAAATCAGCTTGCCACAACACTGAAGTCAGTTGATATTGCAGGCGAGCCGGTACGTTTTTAAGCCACTCCCAGTCCAATTGTTTATTACTGGGAATCCAAAACATCTGCTCATCCAGCGTTGAACGCAGCGCATCCGTCATACTTTGCAGCTGTTTTTGATTGAGCTGTAAGGTAATTGACTCACTTAAAAACGCATTCAGCTCACGGTTCACCCGATCCAACAACTCAGCTCGAGAGCGCACCAACTCTAATAAACTACTACTTAAAACAGTTTTCTCATCCCCCTCAGGCATCTTTTTTAGAGCCGTCTGCAAATATTCATCAGGACGACTGACGGTCTCGCGCAGCTGACGCAATTCAAACTGATACAAACGCGTATCAGCGATTTGGTCGGCCAAGGTTTTATCAAAGCTGAGTTGGGGCAAGGCTTGCTTTTGCTGATAGAGAATTTTTGCTAACAACAAGCTACCCTGCAAGACGCTGATTTGCTCTTCAAGTGCTTGATCTGTTTGTTGCACACTGTCCAACTGCTGGCGCACCACTAGGTTACGTTGGGTCAGCTGATTACGGCGCTCAGTGATGCTCAGTAAATAATCCGATAATTTTAAATTCAGACTGCTTTCACGTAGTAACAGACTATCAGTACCGGCTTTGCTGACTTCAAGGGATAATTCAGCCACTGTTTTTTCAGAGTCGGCTTGACGCTTTTCATTGAGTAACGATTGTAACGCTAGAATATCCTGCTCTTGCAGACGGACTTTATGCTGTAATAAATCACTGCGATGGCCGCCCAACTCCTGCAGTACACTGTTACCAGTCAGTTCGGCACGACGTAAATTACTTTTGCTTTCTAAGGCCAATAGCTCAGCTTTGAGTGCATCAATTTTCTCATTACTCAGCGCCTTACTGCTCTCTTTCACCGTCTTCAATAATGCGTTGATTTCTTGAATGCGCGTTTGATTACTACTGATTTCTGCTTGTGCTCGCTCGGGGCGTGTTTGTGCGGTAATAATCAGCGCATTGGCATCACCCAGCTCTTTCTGTAGCGCCCTTAATTCCTGATTACGCTCGGATAAAAGGTGCTCAAGTTCACTGACTGATGCTTGTGCCAAACGCTTACTGGGGTCATCTTGCGGTGTCGCTAACAGCCGCTGTAAGGCCATCTGTGTCTCGGAAATTTGCTTAGGCGCACCGATTAACTGCGCTTGCAATTCTTGCTGAGCTTGTTCAGTTCGCTCGGCAATATCCAACCACGCCAGCGTCTGTTCCAAGGCTTGTTGAGCGGCTTGCTGTTCTGCTTCAGGCAGTTTACGTGCGGGTAAATCAGTCAGTGACTGACGCATATCCAGTGCTGTTAAAGCAGCATAACTGGCTGTACTGGGCAAACCCGCAAGACAAACGATCAACAGCAACAACAGTCTATATTTCATAAGCCTAGGCTCTTCCTATAAGTGACAACAGCCAATCAGCAGCCTTTATATTTGGCCTCGCAATCACACTCTTGCATTAAAACAAGGGCAATTCTGGGCGTTTACCTTCTGGGAATTTCACCCCAACTTTGCTGACTTTATTGCCTTCCATCAGTGCCACTGCCCAGGTCAGACCTTGCCATTCGATATGGTCACCCAATACCGCTTCACCGCCCACGGCTTGAGTTATAAACTCGGCCATACTCAGTTGCGGATTCAACGTACCCAACTGCAGACCATAGACATCAGCAACGGCACCTAACTGTGCATCGCCCTCTAAAACAAAGTCACCAAAGAAGCGCATATCTAAACCACGCTGCGGTGCTTTACTAAATAAGCGACCCAAAGCAGGTAAATTTTCTTCATGACCAATCACACATAAAATGTCATTGGCCTTTAAGCGCGTACTACCACTGGGGTGCAATAATTGATTATTCCGGAACAAGGCAGCAATTCGAGTGCCTGCAGGCATTTTAAGTTCACGCAGTTGCGCATCAATACACCACTTTTGGCTACCTAAATTATAAACAAACAACTCCCATTGACTGGTGGGGTGAATTTCTAAACCCACGCGGGATATCGGCACCGGTGCCGGCGGCAAATCCACTTTGGCTTTACGCGCCGCCCAAGAGAGCGTTGAACCTTGCAGCAACAGTGACACCAGGACAATAAAGAAGGCGACGTTAAAGAACAGTTGCGCATTAGGTAAGCCAGCCACCAGCGGGAATACCGCTAAAATAACCGGCACTGCCCCGCGCAAACCAATCCAAGAGATAAACACCCGTTCGCGCGTATTAAAACCGCGGAACGGTAAGAGTCCGAGGAATACTGACAAGGGACGAGCAAATAGAATCATCCACAGTGATAGCAATAAAGCAGGCACTGCAATCGGTAGTAATTCATGCGGCGTCAGCAATAAACCCAACACCAAGAACATGCCAATTTGACTGAGCCACGCTAAGCCATCAAACATATGCAAAATGCCGTGACGGTTACGGATAGGGCGATTACCCAGCACCATACCGCACACATACACTGATAAAATACCGCTACCACCGACTTCGCCAGAGAAGGCATAAATCATAATACTGCCACTGACGGCCAGCAGTGGATACAGGCCATCAGCAACGGTGATGCGATTAATAATCTGCAGCAGCAACCAACCGCCGCCCAGGCCCAAGACCGTTCCTAAACCAAACTGACGGGCCAAACTGCTAAAGAAATCCATACTAAAACTGGTTTCACCGGCCACCAGCATGCCAATTAAGGTGATGGTGAGAAACATCGCCATCGGGTCATTACTGCCGGACTCAATTTCCAAGGTTGAGCCCACTCGCTCGTTTAGAGCCTTACCATTGAGTAGATTAAACACCGCTGCGGCATCTGTGGAGCCGACAATCGAGCCAATCAACAGACCTTCTAACAGCGTGAGATTAAATAACCAAGACGCCGCAAAACCGGTTAAGACAGCAGTCAGTATCACTCCAAAAGTGGCTAACGACAGTGCAGGCCAAAGCGCCACGCGGAAGGTTGCCACCCGAGTGCGCATACCACCATCCAGCAAAATAACGGCTAAAGCGAGGTTACTGACCAGATAGGTCAGTGAGTAGTCATCAAAAGCAATACCACCGACACCGTCGGTACCCGCCATCATGCCAACACCCATAAAAATCACTAAAATGGGGATGCCGACGCGCGAGGACACTGAGCTGACCAGAATACTGATAGCAACTAACAACCCACCAACAAAAAATATACTATTGGTTGCTACAGAATCCACAAGCTCATCTCCTTGGTAAAAAAAGCACAATGCTGCATTTTATTTAATTCTAACCTGTAGATAGCAGTTAATTTGAAAATTTCACAATATTCGTAGTATATCGCCAAAGATAGACGCCTTTTATGCGCTAAACAGCACAATCTAACTGCTTCGCTCGGCGTTTATCTTGCTTTACACTGAATCTAACTTAGTTATTGAACTCAGCGAGAACGTCTATGCACAACGTATCCAGTCGCTCTGCCTGCCAACATCTGGCTCAAGTGTTCGCCAGTGATATCCCATTAACAACAGCTCTAGCGGTTGAAGTGCGTGACTGGCAGAATCAGCGTTTGCAACTGCATCTTCCCCTAACAGAAAACCGTAACCATCAAGACTCAATGTTTGGTGGCAGCCTGTATTGCGCAGGTGTTTTAGCATGTTGGGGCTGGTTGCACTTACGTCTGCGTGATGCAGGTATAAATACCACACATATCGTCGTTCAGGCAGGGCAAATTGATTATCCGCTGCCCGTTTTTAAGGATGCAGAGGTTATTTGTGATGCTCCCGATGAGGCGACTTGGGCGCGTTTCTTTAAGATGTACCAACGCCATGGCAAGGCACGCATCAGTTTAAACAGCCGAATTTTAACCGAAGACGGCCAAGATGGTGCCTGTTTTACCGGGCAATTTGTATTGCATAGTTAAGAGCTTAGAGCGGGTTAATCTGTGTGTTACGTACCTTGCTAGTGTCGCTATTACCTCAAGGAGGCTTCCCGCCTTCATTCGGGCGCTTCGCCATCCTTGGCTACGCTTGCCGCGTCACTCGCAAGGTACTTCTTGATCATTGATGTTGTTTGCATGACCTAAGTCGCAAGCAGTACGACACGCACAAAGATTTACAACCATCTCGATGTGAAAAGCCGTTAAACTTAGTTTTTATTTTTTAGGTGTCGGACTGTGCAAGCTGTGGATGTAATTATTGTAGGTGCCGGTGCGGCTGGTTTAATGTGTGCTTTGACTGCTGCGCAGCGTGGCCGCAAAGTCTTAGTGATTGACCACGCCAATAAAGCCGGTAAGAAAATTCTAATGTCCGGTGGCGGTCGTTGTAATTTTACTAATATGTACACCGAGCCGGATAATTTTCTCTCAAACAATCCGCACTTTTGTAAGTCTGCACTGGCGCGTTACACTCAGTGGGATTTTCTGGAGATGGTGCAGCGTCATCAAATCCCCTATCACGAGAAAAAGCTGGGCCAGTTATTTTGCGATAATAAAGCCAGTGATATTTTGCAGATGCTGCTGGACGAATGTGCTGATGCCGGTGCCACTATTCAGCTCAATACGCCAATCGATAGCATTCAAGCACAGGATGCCGGTTTTATCTTGCAGTGCAAGCAGCAGACCTTTAAATGTCAATCCTTAGTGATTGCCAGTGGTGCTTTATCCATTCCAACCTTGGGTGCCACCGGTTTTGGTTATCAAGTCGCTGAGCAATTTGGCCATACCATTCTGCCCACCCGCGCAGGCTTGGTGCCCTTTACCATCACTGACCCACTGCTGAAAGAACTGTGTACCGCGCTATCGGGTACCTCAGTTGATGATTGTGTAGTGCAGTGCAACGGCCAAAGTTTTAAAGAGGACCTCTTATTCACTCACCGCGGTTTGAGCGGTCCAGTGATTTTGCAGATTTCTTCGTATTGGCAGTCCGGTGACCGTATCGAAATCAATTTACTCAGCGATCGCGATGCCAGTGCCTGGTTGCTGGAGCAACAAGCGCAGCAGCCTAATGTAGAACTGAAAACGATTCTCAGTGAATGTTTTACCCGAAAAATGGCGCAACTGCTTTGTGAGCATTGGTTTACCAATACACCCCTAAAGCAATACAACGCCAAACAGTTGACTGAAATAGGTGAGCGGTTAAATCACTGGCAACTGACACCATCGGGCACCGAAGGCTACCGCACTGCAGAACTCACGTTAGGCGGTGTCGATACCCAAGAAGTCTCCTCAAAAACTATGCAATCGCAGAAACACAGCAATCTGTACTTTATTGGCGAAGTGCTGGATGTGAGCGGTCATTTAGGCGGCTTTAACTTCCAGTGGGCATGGGCCAGCGGGCATGCAGCAGGAATTGTGGTTTAGCCTAGCGCTACTTTTGCAGACCGCCGCGAACGATCACACCTCAAACCAAGAGTGAACACCTACACATGACTAGGTGTTCACTCACGCTTAATCAGTCAGTTTAAGCATACTCCTCACGCATCAGCTTTTTATTGAGTTTACCGACGCTGGTTTTAGGGATCTCATCGATCCAGATAAAACGATCCGGTACACCGAATTTAGACAGCAAGCCTTTCTCGACATAGGCCTGCATAAACGCGGCTAACTCTGCGTCTGTTAACGCTTGACCGCGACTGACCAGCACGGCTAACGGCCGCTCGCCCCATTTTGTATCCGGCACGCCAATCACTGCACATTCTTTAATCTGCGGATGCTGCAGCAGAATATTTTCAATTTCTAATGACGAGACCCACTCGCCGCCAGTTTTAATCACATCTTTAATACGATCAGTGATTTTCAAATAACCTTGCTCATCCATGACCGCCAGATCGCCGGTATGCAGCCAGCCACCCGCCCACAACTGCTTGGAACCTTCTTCATCTTTTAAATAGCTTTGCGTCAGCCACGGCGCACGCACAATAACTTCACCTTGCGACTCACCATCATGCGGCACGTCTTGCATATGTTCATCAACAATACGCAATGAAACCAACTCAATGGGCTTGCCTGTTTTACAACGAATCTGCACCTGCTCTTCTAGACTCCAGCTTTCCATATGTGGCTGCAGATACGACAACGTTAAAATTGGACAGGTTTCGCTCATGCCATAGCCGGTAAAGACATCAATACCGCGCTTCAGTGCTTGGATCGCTAACGGCTCAGCCAGCGCCGAGCCACCAATAATCATTTTCAAACCATTAAAGTGTAGATTTTCTGTACCTGGTGCATTTAATAGCATCTGCAAAATTGTCGGTACACAGTGGGTAAAACTGACGTGGTGATGTTGAATCAACTGCAGTAATTTGGCTGGTTCATAGCGTCCTGGGTATACCTGTTTTACACCGAGCATGGTTGCCAATAGCGGCGCGCCCCAAGCATGCACATGGAACATCGGCGTCATCGGCATATACACATCATCGCTATTAAAACGCCCATGACCGACACCTGATGTAGCGCTGCGCATCGCCATCGTGTGCATCACCAACTGACGGTGACTAAAATAAACGCCTTTGGGTAAGCCTGTCGTTCCAGTCGTATAAAAAGTAGTCGCACGAGTATTTTCATCAAACTCTGAAAATGCAAACTCAGTCGGTGCTGCAGCCAATAATGCTTCGTACTCGCCAATATGCGCAATGCTGGTGGTTGGCAGCGTTGTATCGCTAAGAATAATGACCTGTTTCACAGTTTCAATGCGCGACCAGATACTTTCTAGAACAGGAAAAAACTCACTATTTACCAAGAGCACATCATCTTCAGCATGGTTAATGGTGTAGAGAATTTGCTCTGGCGAAAGACGCACATTAATCGTATGCAGTACCGCACCCAGCATGGGCACAGCAAAAAAACATTCTAAATAGCGATGGCTGTCCCAATCCATCACCGCCACGGTTTGGCCTTTGGTGACACCTTGCTCAGTTAAAACGTGGGCCAGTTGATTTACACGGGAAGAAAGCTCGGTGTAAGTCAACATCTGCTGATCGCTATAGTGAATCTGTTGCTCTGGCGCCTGACGCACTCCCGCTTCAAGCAATCCTCCTAGGAGCAATGGAAAATCATGTGCTTCTCTTGTTTTTGTAATTTGCATAATGTTACTCCCTGATAATCATCCCATCGAGAGTAAAACGCAGTATCCAACAAGGCAATAAGATATTGGGTTATAGGCTATATGTGGACAGCAAATAATAACCAGAAAGCAGCTGCTGCATAACTAAATCAGGTAGCAAAATAAACAGGTTTTACGGCCTAAATTAATACCCAACCGCATCAGTTGGTTATTAATTGCCTCCAGCACTACGCCTGGGTGGTTAATGACTGGTAGAATAGTGCGATATTTACTATTTCCTCGAGCTTTACTATGTCTACCCCGTTTCGTCCCGAACTGTTGTCGCCTGCTGGCACACTGAAAAACATGCGCTACGCTTTTGCCTATGGCGCTGATGCGGTTTATGCCGGTCAGCCACGCTACAGCTTGCGCGTACGTAATAATGAGTTTGACCATGCCAACTTGGCTATTGGTATCAATGAAGCCCATGCACTGGGTAAAAAGTTTTATGTAGTGGTGAATATTTCACCGCACAACGCCAAGCTCAAAACCTTTATTAAAGATTTAGAGCCCGTGATTGCCATGGGCCCTGATGCGTTAATTATGTCGGACCCGGGTCTGATCATGCTGGTGCGTGAGCATTTCCCTGAAATGAATATTCACCTCTCGGTGCAAGCCAACGCAGTCAACTATGCCAGCGTTAAGTTTTGGCATGCTCAAGGCTTAACCCGTGCAATTTTATCCCGTGAATTGTCATTGGATGAGATTGAGCAGATTCGCCACGAAGTGCCAGAAATGGAACTCGAAGTCTTTGTCCACGGTGCTTTATGCATGGCCTACTCAGGTCGTTGCTTGCTCTCTGGCTATATCAATAAGCGTGACCCCAACCAAGGTTCATGCACTAATGCGTGCCGCTGGGAATATAAAACCCACCCGGCCAAAGAAGATGAATTAGGCGATATCGTGCATCAATACGAGCCGATCGCAGTTGTGCAGCATGTAGATCCAGCGCTGATGCAAGCCGCTGAACCTATCCTCGGTGTAGGCGCGCCCACCAAAGAAGTCTTCCTGCTGGAAGAAGCCCAGCGTCCGGGCGAATATATGGCCGTCTCCGAAGATGAGCATGGTACTTACATTATGAACTCCAAAGATTTACGTGCTGTTCAGCATGTGGAGCGCATGGTGCAGATGGGCTTGCACTCACTGAAAATCGAAGGCCGTACCAAGTCACACTACTATGTCGCGCGTACGGCACAGGTCTATCGCAAGGCGATTGATGATGCCGTGGCTGGCCGTCCATTTGATAAGTCACTGATGGATACGCTGGAATCTCTAGCACACCGTGGTTACACCGAAGGTTTCTTACGTCGCCATGTGCACGATGAATACCAGAACTACGAGTACGGTTACTCAATCTCTGAGCGCCAGCAGTTTGTTGGTGAAATGACCGGTGAGCGTCGTGGTGATTTAGCTGAAGTGGTTGTGAAAAATCGTTTTGCCGTCGGTGATTCGATTGAGCTGATGACACCGCAAGGCAATATCACTTTTGATCTGAAATACATCGAAGATCAAAAAGGCAAAAGCCGCGATGATGCGCCCGGCGATGGCCATGTGCTGTTTATTCCCATTCCAGAAAACGTCAATCTGGAACATGCACTACTGATGCGTAACCTGACCAGCGGTAACACCCGCGGCGCATAAGCGCTTAATCCGTGATTGAATCTGAGTGGTTAACCCCAACTAAGATTCAATCACGGATTGGCGACTGATCAGCAACTGAGTCAACTCGTTGGCTGGTATCGGTCGAGAAATCAAATACCCTTGGATCTCATCGCAATCGTGGGCTCTTAAAAATTCCATTTGCGCTTGCGTTTCCACGCCTTCGGCAACTACTAACAGATTTAAGCTGTGTGCCATGGCAATAATGGCGCGGGTAATGGCTGCATCTTCATCGTTATTGAGCAGATCACGAATAAAGCTTTGATCGATTTTTAAACTATTGGCTGGAAAGCGCTTAAGATAACCGAGTGAAGAATAGCCCGTACCAAAATCATCAATCGCCAGATTCACACCCAAGTCTCTAAGCTGTTTAAAGGTGGCAATAGTATCTTCTGTGTTATCGAGCATTTGGCTTTCAGTCAGCTCAAGCTCCAATAAATATGCAGGCAAGCCCGTTGTCGCCAAGACTTTCTGCACCAGCGAAACTAAAGTACCTTGACGAACATGACCGACTGAAATATTAACCGCCATACGAATCGGCATACCTTGCTGCAACCAAATATAGGCTTGCTGACAGGCTTGCTCAAGCACCTGCTCAGTGATTGCACCGATTAAACCTGTATCTTCTGCAAGTTCAATAAACTCACCTGACGCCAGCAACCCACGCCGCGGATGATTCCAGCGCACCAAGGCTTCTGCAGAACGAATCACACCATCAGCTAAGGTTAATTTAGGCTGATAGTAGGCTTGCAGTTCGCCGGCTTCGATACCACGGCGTAATTCTTGCTCTAGCTCTAAACGCGCTAAGGTTAAAGTCTCAATCTGATTATTGTAAAACTGCACATTATCGCCACCTAGATGTTTCGCATGTTGCATAGCTAGATTAGCTTGGCTGATTAAAGCGGCGAGTTCACGCGCATTACCGGGTAATACACTAATGCCCAAAGATGCACTGATCACCAGCTCGTTACCACCCACAGCAACTGCAATAGGTACACGGATCTGCGCTAAAATAGACTGCGCTAAATCAGCCAAATTTGCGGCTGAGACATCGCCATCTAAAATCATTGCGAACTCATCAGCGCCTAAACGCGCCAAGGTGTTGGCAGCGGGTAATAACTGCATCAGACGCTCGCTCATTATGCGCAATATCCGATCAGCCGCATCTACACCTAAACTGCTGTTTAGAGCTTTAAAGCGATCTAAATCCAAATGCAGTAGCGCAATTTGGTTGCCACTGTTACGCGCATGCTCTACAGCATCCTGTAAGCGCTTATAGAATAAAGAACGATTCGCTAAACCCGTTAACTCATCATATTGAGTTAAATAATTTAAACGTTCTTCCGCTTGACGGCTAGCAGTCAAGTCAGCAAAAAAAGCAACAATATGGGTAATAAAACCTTCACTATCGCGCACCACATGAGTTTTTAACCACTGAGGATATAGCTCGCCATTCTTGCGTATACCCAGCGACTCACCTTCCCAACTGCCATGGAGTTCACTCAGGGCGCAAATTTTCTCATGCCGCCGGTGTACTTCAATTGGCTGATTCTTCGGCAACAATGGGTGCCCAAGCATCTCATCCCGACTAAAACCTGTTACGGCCATAAATGCCTGATTAACCGCTAACACATTATAGTCCGGGTCTAAAATCACAATGCCTTCACTGCCCGCGTCAAATACGCGGGAGGCCAAATGCAGTTCTTTATCGTGCTGTTTACGCAGGGAAATATCACGACGCGTTCCTAACATACGCAATACATGCCCGCTAGCATCACGCTCCACAGCACGACCACGGTCTTCAATCCATAACCAATGGCCATCACTGTGCTTAACACGATACTCCACCGCATAGGCATCAGTGCGCTGCTTCATATGCTCAATCATGGCCTGACGCAATACAGGCAAATCATCAGGGTGCATTAAAGGTCGTAAGTCTGTCAGCACACCATGAATTTTATCAGCCGCTAAACCAAAAATACTCTCAGTGCGTGTGTGATAAATTTTATCACTGACCAAATCCCAATCCCATAACGCCAATTCACTCGCATCCAAAGCCAACTCTAAACGCTCTTGGCTTTTTTGCAGTGCTTGTAAGGCTTCTTTAAGCTCAAGAGTACGCGCAGTCACACTCTGCTCTAGATCTGCTTTGGCGGCTAAGAGTTGCTGTTCAACGGCGCGTCTGTGCGCCACCTCTTGAGTCAGCTCTGTATTAAGTTGACGTAAAATATCTGAGCTCTTGTTATTTTTCGGCATATTTTTACCCGATAGCATTAACATGCCTTATTATAAATGAGTGACATTTTCAAAACTTAACGCCGCAATATACGCGATAATGACGGTTGAGTTATACAGTCAGCATTAATCATATTGAACGACTATTAACAAGCACAGCAGCCAAAAAAACAACGCATATTGGAGAAACGCTCGCGCGTCAGCTTACTCCATCTAAAACTTATAGTTTGTATTGTATTTGCCCTTATTCTGCACGCCCACTAGAATGCTCTAATGCATGATGATATCTCACACTTATTAAACGCCCTCAACGAAGCCCAGCGTGAAGCTGTTGCTGCGCCCATTGGTCAACAACGTGTCCTAGCCGGCGCCGGTTCAGGTAAAACACGGGTGTTAGTACACCGTATTGCTTGGCTGATTCAAGTTGAAGGTGCCTCACCGCACAGTATTTTATCGGTCACTTTTACCAATAAAGCTGCTGCAGAAATGCGCGTACGTATTGAAGAACTGCTGGGACTCAATCCTGCCGGTATGTGGGTGGGTACTTTCCATGGTTTAGCCCACCGTTTATTACGCGCGCATTGGCAAGAAGCCGGCCTCGCTGAAGGCTTTAGTATTTTAGACAGCGATGATCAGCAGCGCTTACTCAAGCGTGTGATGCGTGAGCTGGAGCTGGATGAAAAGCGCTGGCCGGTACGCCAAGCACAATGGTTTATTAACGGGCAGAAAGATGAAGGTCTACGCCCGCAGCATATTCAAGCCGGTGGCGATTTATTCTTAGCCACCATGCTGCAAATTTACACTGCCTATGAAGCTGCCTGTGTGCGTGCCGGTGCTATTGATTTTGCTGAACTGTTACTGCGCGCCTTAGATTTATGGCGTGATAATCCAGGTTTATTGCAGCATTACCAGCAACGCTTTCAGCACATTTTAGTCGACGAATTCCAAGACACTAACGCCGTGCAATATGCCTGGTTACGTTTGCTTGCCCAAGGCGGTAAAAGCTTAATGGTGGTCGGCGATGACGACCAATCCATTTATGGCTGGCGTGGGGCGAAAATTGAAAATATTCAGCAATTCTCCACGGACTTTGTCGACACACAAAGTATTCGTCTAGAGCAAAACTACCGCTCCACGGCCAATATCCTTAAAGCAGCCAACGCCTTAATTGATAACAACCAAGGTCGTCTTGGTAAAGAATTGTGGACCGATGGCGAAGATGGCGACCTGATCAATTTTTATAGCGCCTACAACGAATATGATGAAGCACGCTATATCGTTGAATGCATTGAGCAAGCCTTACGTAAAGGCGAGGTCAACCGTGATCAGATTGCGATTCTCTACCGCTCCAACGCCCAATCTCGCGTCTTAGAAGAAGCTTTATTACGCGCGGCGGTGCCTTATCGTATTTACGGCGGTCAACGCTTCTTTGAACGCTTAGAAATTAAAAACGCGCTGGCCTATTTACGCTTATTACGCAGCCGCCATGATGACGGTGCGATTGAGCGGGTGATTAATGTGCCGACCCGTGGTATTGGTGAAAAAACCATCGAAACGGTGCGTCATGCTGCACGTGAGCACGATGTCTCATTATGGGCAGCGATGCATCTGTTAGTTGAGCAAAAAGCCTTAACGGGGCGTGCCAGTAACGCCCTGCAAGGCTTTATGGATTTAATTGAACAGTTAGCGATACAAACCCGTGACTGTGAATTGCATGCCATGGCGCAAATTGTCATTGAGCAATCAGGTTTGATTACCTATCACAAAGAAGAAAAAGGCGAGAAAGGCCAAGCCCGAGTCGAAAACCTTGAGGAACTGGTCAGCGCTGCGCGTACCTTTAAGACCACCGATGAGCTGGGAGAGGATGTGCAGCCTTTAGTAGCCTTTCTAGATCACGCAGTGCTTGAAGCCGGTGATAACCAAGCTGATGAGTTTACCGAAGCAGTGCAGTTGATGACGCTGCACAGCGCCAAAGGCCTCGAATTCCCGATTGTATTTATTGCCGGTATGGAAGAAGGCTTATTCCCGCATAAAATGAGCCTGGAAGAACCCGGCCGTTTAGAGGAAGAGCGTCGCTTAGCGTACGTCGGCATTACCCGAGCGATGCGCCAGCTGTATATCACCTGTGCGGAAACCCGCCGTTTATACGGTGCTGAGACCTACAATAAAGTCTCGCGTTTTGTGCGTGAAATCCCTGCTGAATTTTTACAAGAAGTGCGGATGAATAACAGCGTCAGCCGCCCTTACCAAAGCAATCACCAAGTGCAGTCCAGCAGTATGTTTCATGGCGAAGATGTGCCAGAAACTGAATTTAAGCTGGGGCAACTGGTGCAGCATGCGGTATTTGGCGAAGGGGTTATTTTGAATTTTGAAGGTGCGGGCGCACAAGCGCGCGTACAAGTTAACTTTGTTAACGACGGTATCAAATGGTTGATGGTGGCTTACGCTAAACTGCAGCCACTCTAAGTATTCACACTTATTATAGACATTCACTCGGAGCGCATATGAAAGGTCGCCACAGTTTTACTTTAGCCGCTATAGCCGCAGCCTGCTTAGCACTCTTGGGCTGTACAGAAAACACAGAATCAGCGAATAACGATCCTGTAGCTGCTGTTCAGCAAGAAACCTTTAACTGGAAGATGGTCACTGCGTGGCCAAAAAACTACCCAGCCTTAGGTACTTCAGCTGAACGTGTGGCTGAGCGTATCAACAGCATGAGCGATGGTCGTTTAACCATTAAAGTTTACGCCGGTGGTGAGCTGGTGCCGCCGCTGGAAGTCTTTGATGCGGTATCACGCGGCACCGCGCAAATGGGTCATGGCGCAGCGTATTACTGGAAAGGTAAAACCGACACTGCACAATTCTTCACCTCAGTGCCCTTTGGCTTATCCGCCATTGAAATGAACGCCTGGTTACATAAAGGTGACGGCCTGAAATTATGGGAAGAAGCCTATGCACCCTTTGGTGTTAAGCCTTTTGCCATTGGTAACTCAGGCATGCAAATGGGTGGCTGGTTTAACAAAGAAATCCATAGCTTGGATGATCTGAAAGGCTTAAAAATTCGTATGCCCGGTTTAGGTGGCGAAGTGCTGGACCGTTTAGGTGCAACCACTGTTAACTTACCCGGTAGCGAAGTATTTACTGCTCTACAAACCAATGCTATTGATGCTTCAGACTGGGTCAGCCCCTACAACGACTTAGCCTTTGGTTTACATAAAGCAGCTAAATACTATTACTACCCCGGCTGGCAAGAACCACAAGCCGTCTTGGAGTTGATTATTAACCAAGAAGCGTGGAACACCTTACCTGCAGACCTGCAAGCCATTGTCACTGAAGCGATTCGTGCCGGTAACGCAGATATGCTTGATGACTTTACCTGGAATAACGCACGTGCTTTAGCTGAACTTAAAGCAGCGGATGTGCAGTTACGCCGTTTCCCTGATGAAGTCCTACAGGCCATGCAGGATGAGTCGGCCAAGGTGCTGGATAACTTGGCCAGTCAAAGTGATCTAAACCAACGTATTTGGGATTCTATGCAAGCATTCCAAAAACAAATCACTCTGATGCACGAAATTTCAGAAAAAGAATTGTATAACTGGCGTGATTAATTGGCATGACTTGCTCTAAGCATGCTTCACTGACGCCATCACTCGAACCGTTCGGCACACGCATATTGCAGATATGCTGAACGGTTCGATTAATCTGACAATAAAAAGGTATTTTTATGCACCGTTTTCTTACAATCGCCTTCGCTCTTTTTTTGGGCTTAAGTTTTAGTATCGACGCTGAAGCACGCCGCTTTGGTGGTGGTAAATCATTTGGCGGAATGAAACAACGCCAAGCTCAACAACAGCAACAACAAAAACCTGCGGCAGCACCCGCTAAAAACGCTGCAGCAGCAGGCGCAAAACCTGCTATGGGTGGCATCGGCGGTATGCTGATGGGTATGGCAGCCGGTGGTCTATTGGCATCCATGTTTATGGGCGGTGGTTTTGAAGGCTTACAAATCATGGATATGCTAATTTTTGGCCTGATTGCCTTCGTCATCTTTAAGTTTATTGCCAGTCGTCGCCGTCAAATGCCGCAAACCGCCACAGCCGGTGGTCCACCGATGCAACGTGAAGCGCATACGCCAGCACAAAACATCTTTGGCACTTCAGCACCTGTAGCCACCATTAGCAAACCCGTGATCAATGCGCCAGCATGGTTTAATGAAGCCAGCTTCTTGCAGGCTGCCGAAGGTCACTTTAACTCACTGCAACAGCATTGGGATGCCAATGAAATGGAGCAGATTTCTGAGTTTGTAACCCCTGAGTTACTCACCTTCCTCACCCATGAGCGCAACAGCTTAGGTGATGAAATGCAGTCCACTTACATTGATGACCTCAGCGTTGAGTTGGATAGCGTTGAAGAAGCAAACGGTGTGACCGTTGCAACGCTGACCTTCCTTGGTGTGGCGAAAACCTCACGCTTTGACCAAGGCGAGTCCTTTAGTGAAAGCTGGAGCATGGAGCGTCAAAACGGTGAAAACCAACCTTGGTTAATCGCCGGTATTCGCCAAAACGCTTAACTGTAGAACACGGATCTGAAGCGGTCGCCAGCAACGGCGCCGCTTCAAGCATTCAATAATGCCCCGCAATACATCGAGTGAACACACCGTGGAAGAAGTTATTGACGAGTTACGTGAGCGTAACGAACCTGTCCCTGTTGCTTTAGAACTACCCGAAGAAGAAACCTTGGTTGAGATTCAAGAGCAAATCTTGATTCATCTACCCTTTGCTTTACGTGAGTTTTTATTAACGGTCAGCGATGTGGTCTATGGCCGCTTAGAGCCTGTCACCGCCAGTGATCCTTGCTCGCACACTTACCTGCCCGACGTGACTTCAACGGCTTGGGATCTGGGCTTACCGCGCAATTTGATTCCCCTATGTCATGACGCACCCATCTATTACGTGGTGGATGATGAGGAAGGTGAAGTCTTTGCTTGGGATGAAGACACCCAAGAGATGCAGGATGAGACGTGGGAAAGTGTTTGGCACTGGGTGCGTGATGTCTGGCTAGAAAGCTAATCAGTATCAGAGTAAGGTAGCATTGCTTTTTAAGTACATTTACACTCACACGCTAAACACAAGAATAAGAGAGCACCATGGAAGCCGGAACATCAACCCTAAGCATGACCATTTTAATGACCCCAGATAAAGCTAACTTCTCGGGTAACGTACACGGTGGAACCTTACTTAAGTACCTCGATGAAGTCGCCTACGCCTGCGCTAGCCGCTTTGCGGGCTGCTATGTCGTCACCTTATCGGTTGACCAAGTCACCTTTCTCCAACCCGTCCATGTCGGTGAACTGGTCACTTTCTTAGCATCCGTCAATTACACCGGACGCACATCAATTGAAGTGGGTATTAAGGTGATCACCGAAAATATTCATGAGAAGCTGGTCAGACACACCAACAGCTGCTTCTTCACCATGGTGGCGATTGATGATCAAGGTAAGTCGGTAGAAGTCCCCAAGCTTGTGCCCAACACTGAAGATGAAATCAGACGATTTTCTAACGCCCAAGAGCGCCGCTCAATACGCTTTGAGCTCGCTGAACGTTACAAAGCTTTAAAAGACTAGTACACAGACTGGCACAGACTGGCAAAGCCACTAGCAGCGATCAGGCGTCTACTGCGGCCATTGATCGCTACTAGGGTCATATTATGAGAACAGCTTAAACATCAATTTTATTTTCAACTTCTTGTACTTTACCGCCACGCGCTAAAAACTCTTCCATAGCCTGTGCTAAAGCGTCACGCTCTTTTTTCTTCGCTTCAACAGACGGCAAATCATCTTCTTTCACGGCTGCCTTAGCTTTTGCGCGCGCTGGCTTAACCACAGCATCCGAGCCATCATCGACAGTGTCATCGATATCGCCGTCATCAACGTCAACATCAACGTCGTCTACATCATCAACGTCGTCAATATCCAGGTCATCAACATCAACTTCGCTGTCATCGTTTACATCTAATTCTTCGGGTTCTATTTCTTCATCAAACATAGTTAACCTCAAGCCTGCCTTCAGCAAGATAGTTTTAAATCAAGTGCCAAAAATTTCAGCACATCAATTGGGGTTAGCATAATAACCAGCGCTACTGGATGGTCTTCAACTGCACAGAACACAACTACAGCTGCCAACTAGCAATCATCTGTTATGCATTGGGCGCGCATTCTAGTGCGATAAAAAGAAAATAACCACGGCAAACAGCTTCTTTTTTAATATTTTTAAAATTGCTTGCGTGTCAGTCATATGACCTATATTAAGGCGCAAAAAAAACCAAGGCGCAACCCTTTACAGAGTTACGCCTTAGTCGTATTGCTGCACTGCAGATATGTCTTAAACATCACTGCATGCAAGAAATCTTTTTGGTGAATTGAACGCGCTTAGATCGCGTCTGAACCAGTTTCACCCGTACGGATACGTACTGCCTGCTCAAGACTGACCACAAAAATTTTACCGTCACCGATTTTGCCGGTATTGGCTGCATTACTGATAGTTTCAATTACTCGGTCCAAGTGTGCAGCAGCAATCGCCACTTCAATTTTTACTTTTGGTAAAAAGTCCACCACGTACTCGGCACCACGATAGAGCTCGGTGTGACCTTTCTGACGGCCAAAGCCTTTGACTTCAGTTACTGTAATACCTTGTACGCCAATTTCAGACAATGCTTCGCGTACATCATCCAGCTTGAAGGGTTTGATGATGGCGGTAACTAATTTCATACAGTTTCTCCGAGATAAAATGACTGATCATTCAAGTCAATTTTTAACATGCCTAGGCTCAAAATCTAGACATTAAAGTTGTAATTGGCACGCCCATACACGGGTCATAACACAGTAAACAAACACACTATTGGAGCAAACAGATAAACACAATACACCTTTTTGCCCAAACAGCGCTCAACGGCACTAGAGACCATGCATTATACTCAAGATTGCTCAGCTTCTCTTCGTATTGATTAAGATTCACAATTCTAATGACGTGCTAAACTAAAGCCATTACTTTTAAGGAATTTCATTATGTTACCGCCTAAGGCCTTACTTGATAGCATCAGCACGCATGCAGGACGTTTATTGGGCAGTGAGATACCACTGCCTCGCGCTGAAATTGAAGCTCAATTTAAAGCCCTTATCCAAAGTACTTTTAGCAAACTCGACTTAGTCAGCCGTGAAGAGTTTGATAGCCAAATGGTTGTTCTAGCTCGCACCCGCGCCCGCTTAGAGGCTTTGGAAAGTACTGTTGCGGCGCTCGAAGAGCAACTCAGAGCAACAGCGCCTTAAGCCATACCACTACAGCCTAATGGATTGGGCTGCGCTTTATATAAGATCAAGGAGGATCTATGTCACTTGCTATTATTCATAGCCGTGCACAAATTGGTGTTGAAGCACCTGCCGTCAGCGTTGAAATTCACCTGACCAATGGCTTGCCCTCGCTGACCATTGTCGGCTTACCCGAAACCGCGGTACGCGAAAGTAAAGATCGCGTACGCAGTGCGATTTTAAATAGCGCACTGGAGTTTCCACGTAAACGCATCACCCTCAATTTAGCGCCTGCAGATTTACCCAAAGAAGGTGGACGCTTTGACTTGGCGATTGCCCTAGGTTTATTGGCCGCCAGTGCGCAATTACCCGGCGGCTGTTTAGATCAATTTGAGTGTCTGGGTGAACTGGCACTCTCAGGCCAAGTGCGTCCCGTACGCGGCGTTCTGCCAGCCGCACTCGCTGCCCGTGCTGCTGGACGTTCGCTGGTAGTGGCCTTAGAGAATGCTGAAGAAGCCTGTTTAGCCAGCGGCTTAAAAGTCTATGCCATTGAGCATCTGCTGGAACTGGTCAGCCATTTTAATCAACAGCAGATCCTCAAACCCTATCAATCGCACGGTTTACTGGCGCAGCCAGCGCATTATCCTGATCTACTTGAAGTGCAAGGTCAGCATGCCGCTAAGCGTGCCTTAGTTGTCGCCGCGGCGGGTATGCATAATTTACTGTTAAGTGGACCACCGGGTACCGGAAAAACTTTATTAGCCAGTCGTTTACCCGGCCTGCTGCCACCACTGACAGAAAAAGAAGCACTGGAAGTCGCTGCAGTGCAGTCAGTGGTCAACCTTGAGCCGTTACGCGGCTGGCCGCAACGTCCCTTTCGTCAACCCCACCACAGCGCCTCTGGGCCCGCACTAGTGGGTGGTGGACGTCGACCACAACCGGGAGAAATTAGTTTGGCCCACCAAGGTATTTTATTTCTGGATGAGCTGCCCGAGTTCGACCGTAAAGTGCTTGAAGTATTACGTGAGCCGCTCGAATCTGGGCATATTGTTATCGCCCGTGCGCATAGCAAAGTCCGCTTCCCCGCACGCTTTCAATTGGTCGCGGCGATGAACCCGTGCCCCTGCGGCTATTTTGGTGATCCCAGCGGGCGCTGTCGCTGCAGTCAGGAACAAATCCAACGCTACCGACATAAACTTTCAGGCCCCTTGTTGGATCGCATTGATCTGCATATTAGCGTCGCACGTGAAGCCACCTCGTTACGCAAACCAAAAGATCCCGGCTTAAGCTCGACCCAAGCCATGCAACAAGTCTGTGCGGCTCGCGATCGTCAGTTAAGTCGACAGGGCTGCAGTAATGCCCAGCTGGACTTAAACGCTCTACGCCAACACTGCGTACTCACAGACGAGGATCGAATCTGGCTTGAACAAGCCAGCGAACGCTTAAACTTATCCTTACGCGCCACCCACAGGGTGCTAAAAGTTGCTCGTACTTTAGCGGATTTAGAAGACAACGCTGAGATTGCCCGTGGCCATCTGGCTGAAGCATTGCAATATCGCTTTAACGAGCAAGTCTAAACTTTAGACCCGTGCGCTGACGATCAGCGCGCGCTAATCAGATCAATCACTCGGCCTTTGGCTTGGCTTTTTTCGGCATAATATATTTCATTAAACCTTGAAACCACATCACCAGCATGGTGTTGCCTTGAATTTGAATATTTTTATCCTGGATACCCTGCATAAATGCCAGCTGTTTATTTTTAGCTTGCAGAGTGGCAAAGCCAAAAGCTGCATCTTTAAAACCAATTGAAAATGCTGGATCTGGCGCAACACCGGAGCGGCTTTCTAAACGATTATTGGCAACAACAAAATGGCGCGCCACTTTGCCATCCAGTGTATGCAGCATAAAAGTGAGCTCTTTACCCTCAAGTTGCTTTTGGAAGGCGCTATTATTTTTGCTGGCTTTGCTCATCATGCGACCGAGCGCCCAAAGTAAAAAACGAAATTTCATAAACAGTTCCAAATGATTAATAATGCTTATTTTAAATGAAAGTGGCGTTAACAAAGCATCTTTAACTGCACTCATTATTGTTTTACAGACTTACTCCAGACGCAATCTGCGCTACATTTTTTACAATATGCAGCGTCTAAATCTAGGTTAATTCAGCCACCACTTCTTTAAGCCGTTTACCCGGTTTAAAGGCAACCGTATTACTGGCTGGAATCAGTATGGACTGGTTGGTTTGTGGGTTTTTACCCATACGCGCACCACGGTGACGCTGCACAAAAGTGCCAAAACCAATCAAAGTCACACTGTCATGCTCAGCCAGCGCGGTGGTTATTTCTTCTAGAATGGTCGTCAACACCTGTCCTGCCTGCTCTTTGCTCAGATCAGTTTTATCTGCAATGGCTGCAACCAATTCAGGTTTAAGCATCGATGGCCTCTCGTTTTTATTATGAAAAATATATGGGTTACAGCGGTGTGATTCATATAACCCGACACAAAGCATGGCATGCCAATCCTCGACTGACCAGTCTTCAAGGTGTTTATCCATATGGCCTGCACACCACCCTGACGGCGATCAGTTTATGGTTATACAGTCAGATACTGCCCAGCTGTTTATTTGCCAACAGGCAAGCTAAAACCACAGTTAAAGGCATGCTAAACTGACAAAACATTTTTACTCAGTAGCCCGTATTGTGTCCATAACCTCACTAAACACCTCCGCCAACTACTGGCATAGCACCGACACCGCATCAGCTGCACTGAATGACTGGCTGTTTGATCAAGGCTCACTCACCCAACGCTTAACTCAACTGTGCAGCACTGAGTTCACTGTGCAAGTGCTGGCTGAAGGCTGGCAAACCTTAGCTGATGATGAATGCCAAGCGCTCAATATTGCCCGCGGCAGCTGTGGCTGGGTGCGCGAGGTCTTTTTATGTGATGGCACGCAGCCTTGGGTTTTTGCCCGCAGCGTTGCCAGTCAAGCGGCACTGCAGGCCTCTGATTTTGATATCAGCCAGTTAGGCACACGCTCATTGGGAGAGATTCTTTTTAGCCACCAAGCCTTTAGCCGTGGAGCTATGCACATTTGTCAAATGCCCAGCGAGCAATTACCTGCTCAAGCGCAGCAATATACAGATCAGCAGTCTCAACTCTGGGCACGGCGTTCATGCTTTACCAATAAAGGCTTAGATGTGTTGGTTGCTGAAGTTTTTCTGCCACAACTTTGGCATGATACCCATCACGCAGAATTTAATAGCCTGTAATCCCATACCCATCGCAGCCCTAGTCGCGGAGTCTTGTTATGTATATACAACTGCTGAAATCCTTTAATCGTCTACACCCTAGAGCCTGGGATTTTATTCAGTTGATGCGCTGGGATCGCCCGATCGGCATCTATCTACTGCTGTGGCCCACCTTATGGGCGCTATGGATCGCCGGTGACGGTATGCCCAGTATCAAGAACTTGGTTATTTTTGTATTGGGTGTGATTTTAATGCGCTCGGCAGGCTGCGCCATCAATGACTTTGCTGATCGGGGTATTGATGGTGATATTACTCGGACACAAGGCCGGCCGATTGTCACCGGTCGAGTGACAGCTAAAGAAGCGTTGATCACCTTTGCTGTGCTGGTTGGCATCAGTTTATGTTTAGTGCTGCTGACTGATCAATACACAGTGTATTGGTCTTTTCTAGCCGTGGGTTTAGCCGCGCTCTATCCGTTCACTAAACGCTATACCCATTATCCGCAAGTTGCCTTAGGTGCAGCCTACTCCTGTAGTATTTTATTGGCTTTTAGTGCCGAAAAAGGCTCAGTACCGGCTGAAGTATGGCTGATTTATATTGCCAATCTGCTCTGGACCATTGCTTACGACACTTACTATGCGATGAGTGACCGCGAAGACGATTTGAAAATTGGGGTGAAATCGACAGCGGTATTATTTGGCGATGCGGACCGTTTTATTATTCTAAGCTTACAAGGCAGCGCTTTATTTTGCCTGCTATTAGCCGGTCACAGCTTTGAGCTGGGCGGCTACTTTCAGTTAGGTTTGCTGGGTGCGGTGGCCTGCTTTATTTGGGAGTTTATTCACACCCGTCAACGTGATGCCAAATCATCACTTGAAGCATTTTTGCATAATCACTGGGCAGGCTTTTCGATTTTACTGGGGATTATTGCTCATTACGCATTGGCAACTTAAGAGCTTTTAAGAGGCACTCAAGCGAAAACGCTGAGCTACTCACCACCCACAGCAAAGTTAGGCAAAATATTCACCGGTTGATTAAAGTCGAATGGAATCGACTCCACTTCCAGCCCGATATTACGCTGCACAACAAAATGCAAATGCGGCCCGGTACTATTACCGGTATTACCTGAACGCGCGAGTAATTCACCTTCTTCTACACGCTGCCCTGCACTGACACCAACTGAACCTGTCTGCAGATGCAAGTACACACCCATCGTACCGTCATCATGCAAAATACGTACAAAGTTGCCCGCAGGATTGCTACCTCGTCCTGTTTGCTGATTTTCAACTTTAACCACTACGCCACCCCGCGCAGCGATAATCGGCGTACCTTCTGGCATGGCAATATCCAATGCATAACGGCTTTTGGGGGTAAAGTGACTGTACTTGCCATTAGCACCTTGAGTCAGG
>DATERS010000030.1:0-6395 GCA_035271365.1 Thiopseudomonas sp. | reverse complement strand
TGACGTCCAGCCCAGCTATTGGACCAAATTTTAGGATGGCCTATTTGAGTAGGAGCCATGTTTCATGAGCAGAAGTGAAGCCTTTGCAAAAACAGGACGTACCGCTGTGCAACAAAATATCCAAGGCACACTGGAGTTTCTGCAAAAATACCCACCTTTTAACCAGATGGATTCCGTTCACCTCAGTTTTCTAGTGGAAAACTGTCAGTTACGTTTTTACTCTGAAGGTGAAAAAATCGTCAGCCCCGAAGACGGGCCGGTCGAGTTTTTCTATATTGTTAAGCAGGGGCGTATCTATGGTGAGCGACGTAAGGGCCAAGATAGCGGCAAAGAAACCACCTTTGAGATTACTACGGGTGAGTGTTTCCCGATCGCTGCGTTACTAGGTGAGCGTGCCACACGGACTTCACATATCGCCGCTGAAGATACCTTTTGCTTGCTACTCGATAAAGCCTCTTTTATTAAGCTGTTTTCTAAGAGCAATGCTTTTCGCGACTTTTCAGTACGCGGCATTAGTAGTTTATTAGATCACGCGAATCAGCAAGTGCAGACCCGTGCTGCGGAAACGCTGGGCTCGCAATATTCGATGGAAACCAGCTTGGCTGATTTGTCGATACGTCAACCTATCACCTGTGAAGGGCATTTGCCGCTGCATAAGGCCGTGCAACTGATGCATGAACAGCAAATTGGCAGTTTGGTGATAGCCGATGAGATGCAGCGACCTAAAGGTATTTTTACTCTGCGTGACTTGCGCCGAGTGATTGCCGATGCCAATGCCGATCTGCGTCGACCTATCAGTGAGTTGATGACGCCTGATCCGTTTTATTTACCACCGCATGCGACTGCTTTTGATGCCGCTTTAGCCATGACTGAGCGACATATCGCCCATGTATGCGTGGTGCAAAATGGCGCTTTAGTGGGTGTGGTATCTGAGCGTGATCTGTTTTCATTGCAACGCGTTGATCTAGTGCATCTGGCACGCGCTATACGCCATGCAGTGTCGATTGAGCAGCTTATCCAGTTGCGTAATGAGATTCGCTCGTTAGTGGACCGTATGATTGCTCACGGTGCCAACTCTGAGCAAGTCACTCGCCTGATTACCTTACTGAACGACCATATGGTGTCGCGGGTGATTGAGTTGTGCATTGAACAGCACGGCGACCCAGGCGTTGAGTTTACTTGGCTGGTATTTGGTAGCGAGGGCCGTACAGAGCAAACCCTTTACACTGACCAAGATAACGGTATTTTATTTGAGGCCAGCAGCCAAGAAGAAGCCAATGCGATACGGCAAAAACTGTTACCTCTAGCGCGTGAAATCAACTTGGCGCTGGATGACTGCGGCTTTATGCTGTGCAAAGGCAATATTATGGCCGGTAATGCTGAGCTGTGTTTATCACGCCAAGAATGGTCGCGGCGCTTTAGTAAAATTGTTCGTGAGGCCAGCCCAGAAAACTTGCTGTATTCAACGATTTACTTTGATTTACGTGCGATTTGGGGGCCGACTGAAGGCTTTAAAGCTTTGCACCGCGAGCTGCTTTCGATGATTCATGGCAATAATATGTTCCAGCGCATGATGGCGCAAAGTGCGCTGCAAAATAAGCCACCACTGGGTGGATTGTTTCGTGATTTTTCATTGGACAAAAAGGGTGCGGAAAAAGATACTCTGGATCTAAAGATTAAAGGCTTGGCGCCCTTTGTCGATGGTGTGCGTGTGCTTGCTCTGGCGCATGGCGTGGATAGTAGCAATACGTCAGAACGTATTCGTCAGCTGGTCAGTAAAGGTGTGATTGAGCGCTTGGATGGCGATGCCTACGCTGAGGCCTATCACTTTATTCAGCTGATTCGTATGCAGCAGCATCAGCAGCAAGCGCGTAATGATTTGGCCTACAGCAATCGTATTTATCCTGATGAGCTCAATCACTTGGATCGTCGTATTTTACGAGAGTCCTTTCGTCAGGCGCAGCGTTTGCAAGCCAGTTTGACCTTCCGGTATCAGCTGTGAAATTTTTTAAATGGTTGCGGAAAAGTCCCGAACTACGCGAGAAAGATGCGCTGCGTCTCACTGCATTAACGCCATATATTGCCAGTGAAAAGCCGCTGCAACAACTGCGTTTTGTGGTGGTGGACTTAGAAACCAGTGGCTTAAATACACTTAAAGATAAAATTTTATCCATTGGTGCAGTGACTATTGAAGACTCGGCGATTGCCTTAGGTGATCAATTTAGCTGCACCCTGCGCCGTGCGAATCATGCGGTCAGTGAAAGCGTACTGATTCACCAAATACCACCCAGTGAAGTCGCTGCGGGCATACGTCCAGAGAAAGCATTGCTGGATTTTATGGAATACGTTGGTAGCAGTCCGCTGCTGGCGTTTCATGCCAGTTTTGATCAGCGCATGTTAGTGCGTGAGATGGATGATGCTTTTGCCTATGATTTGCAGCATGCGTTTTATGATGTAGCTGAAATTGCGCCGCTACTCTACCCCGAGCACGGTATGCGCAAGCCTGGGCTGGATGATTGGGTCAAGTTTTTCAATTTGCACGTGCTACAGCGCCATAATGCCAGTGCAGATGCGCTAGTGACGGCAGAGCTGATGCTGATTTTACTCAAGCGTGCCGCTGTGCAAGGCATCCACACCTTGGCTGAATTGGATCTCAGTCTGCAGAACTGGCGTCGGCGTCAGCAGAGCATGATCTAGGCGTTATTGAACGATAGCCAAGTTGCCAAAGTGCATCGCATAGATTGATTGGTGTCACACTCAGTTATTCTGGCTTATAGAGTCATAGACGCGCTTTATAGCAAGACCAACCCTGCGCAGCATAGGCTGCAACGCAGGGCTGAACAGGGTCTTACTGAGCGCTGGCTAAATAGTCGGCCATATACTCATCAAAACTGCACTCATCTTGTGCTTCAATCAAGGCTTGCGCTTGATGTGATTGCTCAGCCAGTTGCTGATAGTGTGCGGTTTTATTGCTGTCGAGTGGTGGCTTGCTCAGCGTTTGCGCATGTTGCAGGCTTTGTCTTAACGAAAACTGACTGAAGCTGCACTGTTGCTCGCGCATACTGGCGAGCACTTGTGCTGAAGGCGTTAGGTCAGGATTATTGAGCTTCTCAACTTGCTTACGTAATGCGTCGCTGTGCTCGGTAGTGGCGTAGCTGTTATCGAGCAATTGCGCGCACGCTTGCATCTGCTCCAACAACTCATGTCCCCAGTCCTGCATAGAGATCGATTCTTCGCCGCGCTGCAGTTGCAGATTGGGCTTGCGACCTTGTTTGACCACAGCTAAGAAATTTTCTGTGGCAGCTGGGCATTCAGCTTTGCTCAGTAGCGGACTGTCGTGCAGGGCGCAGAACAGTAAAAACGTATCTAAAAAGCGTGCTTGTGGTAAATCAATACCCAAGGGTAAGAAGGGATTGATATCAATACAACGTGCTTCAACATATTGCACGCCACGAGCAATCAGCGCTTCGACCGGACGCTCATCACCTATGGTGATACGTTTTGGACGCATGGTTGAGTAGTACTCGTTTTCGATCTGCAAAATATTGGTATTGATCTGCAGCCACTCATCGCCTTGTTTGCTACCGATTTTTTGGTAATCAGGATAAGGCTTGCTCACTGCACAGATTAAACTGTCGGTGTAGCTGCTCAGGTCGTTATAGCAGGGCGTAATGCCGGCTTGTGCATTACTTTGATAACCCAAGTCGCTCATACGCAAGCTGGTGGCGTAAGGCAGATACAGGGTATCTTCATCAAAGCGTTCCAGCTGATGCTCACGACCGCGTAAAAAGCTGATATCCAGCGCCGGTGATGCGCCAAATAAGTACATCAACAGCCAGCTGTAGCGGCGGAAGTTACGGATTAAGCCGATATAGCGTGCTGATTGGTAATCGATGGCTGAGCGCTGATCACCTTCGGCCTCGCGCAGCAATGTCCAAACTGAATCAGGCAAGGAAAAGTTGTAGTGAATCCCAGCAATGCATTGCATAGTTTTGCCATAACGCAGCGCTAAACCTTTGCGATAGACGTATTTTAATTGACCCACGTTGGAGCTGCCGTATTCGGCAATCGGGATCAGCTCTTCTTTAGGCAGATGCCCTGGCATAGATGGGCTCCAGAGCAGCTCTTGATCGATATTGACCACAGTAAAGCGGTGGATATCTTCAAGCTCAGCTAAAGTCTGCGCTGAATCAGAATGCGGCTCAGTAATAAACTCGAGTAGGGCTTCTGAGTAGTCGGTGGTGATGCTGCTATGGGTGAGAGCAGCGCCGAGCGCTTTTGGATGTTGGCTTAGCGCTAAGCGGCCATTGCGCTCCACGCGTAAACTTTCACGCTCAATACCATGCAGGCAGTGCTTGAGCTGGGCTAAAGCTTCGGGCTGGCTGAGCAGCGCCAGACGACGAGAATATGTATCGCTCAAGGGAAATTCCTCAATAGGGCATTAGGGCAATATGGGGGCAGTTATCAGTGAGTGCAAGGGCGCAGGCCGACTTTTTATCAGCTCTGCGTGAGGTTTGCTGCAAATAACTGCTCGCGATGTATTATTTTTTCTTTTTAATATGTCCGGCGTTGGCAAATAAAGCGGCCATGGCGCTGTTATTAGGGGCGGGTTTGTCGTTTTGGCTGTGACGTTCGCTGCGCGGATTATGACGCGCTGCTTGCGTACGTGCGACTGGCGCAGGTTTTTCACCGGGCGTATCACTCATGCGCATGGATAAGGCAATGCGCGCACGAGGAATATCCACTTCCATAACCTTTACTTTAACAATGTCACCGGCCTTTACAACTTGGTAGGGGTCTTTGACAAAGGTTTCCGATAAAGCAGAAATATGCACTAAACCATCCTGATGCACACCAATATCAACAAAAGCACCGAAGTTGGTCACGTTAGTGATCACGCCTTCGAGCACCATGCCCAGTTCTAGGTCTTTTAGACTTTCCACGCCATCTTGGAAAGTCGCCGTTTTAAACTCAGGGCGTGGGTCGCGTGCGGGTTTATCCAGTTCCTGCAAAATATCAGTCACGGTAGGTAAACCATAGGTTTCATCAGTGAACTTCTGCGGGTCGAGTTGCTGAAGAAATGCTGAGTCGCCAATCAGTGAGCGAATATCACGACTGGTATCTTGAGCAATACGCGTGACCAAGGGATAAGTCTCTGGGTGCACGGCAGAGGCATCCAGTGGGTTTTTACCATTCATGACGCGTAAAAAACCGGCCGACAACTCAAAGGTTTTCGCCCCTAAACGCGGGACTTTTTTCAATGCTGCACGACTGATAAACGCACCATGCTCATCGCGGAAGGCGACAATATTTTTTGCTAGCGTGGCATTTAAGCCGGAGATCCGCGCTAATAAGGCTGAGGATGCGGTATTCACATCAACACCGACGGCGTTAACACAGTCTTCTACCACCGCATCCAGCGAGCGCGCTAATTGTGATTGTGAAACATCATGCTGATATTGACCAACACCAATGGCTTTTGGATCAATTTTCACCAACTCAGCCAATGGATCTTGTAAGCGACGAGCAATGGATACAGCGCCGCGTAGCGATACATCCAAATCAGGAAATTCTTTTGCGGCGAGTTCTGAGGCGGAATAAACCGAAGCACCGGCTTCGCTGACAATCACCTTACTCATCCGCAACTCAGGCAGCATTTTTACCAACTCAATTGCCAAACGATCCGATTCGCGGCTACCGGTGCCGTTACCAATAGCAATCAGTTGTACCTGGTGTTTAGTACAGAGCTTAGCCAAAGTGGCGAGGGTTTCATTCCACTTATTATGGGGCACATGCGGATAAACGGTGGTGGTTTCTAATACTTTACCTGTTGCATCGACCACGGCAATTTTGCTACCGGTGCGTAAACCCGGGTCCAGGCCCAGAGTGCAGCGTGGGCCGGCCGGTGCTGCCAGTAATAAATCATGTAGATTACGCGCAAATACATTGATGGCTTCGGTTTCGGCCTGCTCACGCAATTGGCCAAATAGATCGGTTTCTAAATGACTGGAGAGCTTAACGCGCCACGTCCAGCGCACCACTTCTGCTAGCCATTGATCGGCGGGGCGTTCTTGGTTTTTAATCGCAAAGTGCTGAGCAATCACTACTTCACAAGGGTGCATGGTGCCTGGTGCTTCATCGCCGAGGCTTAAGCTGGCAGTGAGAAAGCCTTCATTACGGCCACGGAAGATGGCTAGGGCACGGTGGGAGGGCACATTTTTAAAGCGTTCATCGTGTGCAAAATAGTCACTGAACTTGGCACCGTCATGTTCTTTACCGGCGATCACTCGTGCGCTTAAACGAGCATCGTGCTGCAGCATGCTGCGTAAGCGTTCTAATAAAGCAGCATCTTCAGCAAAGCGCTCCATCAGAATATATTTAGCACCTTCCAATAC
>DATERS010000029.1:0-13036 GCA_035271365.1 Thiopseudomonas sp. | reverse complement strand
TCGTGCCTTTACTGTACTGCGCACCTGCGGCGAACCGACCTCACGTGACTCCATCGGCTATACAGGCGCTTATCACAACCGCAATTCGATACCTATCGAAGAGTGGGTCTACGGCCCCAAAGGCGGCATGTACTACTATCTACGCTTTGAAGGCGGCGAGCTAGTCAAAATCACCAGTAGCCGTTAACAACCTGTCGTATATCGGTGCTGATAGCGCTTGCAATACTAAGGCAGCAAGACTGACCCAGTCTCTATAGTGAACGGCTGATGTATATCTGCTTTTCAGTCGGGCATAAAAAAGCCACCTTGCGCAAACAAGGTGGCTTTTTGTCGGTCAATTAAAAACCGAGTTGCACACCGCCGGCGTCATGCAGCTGGTAATTAGCATCACGACCTTCAGCATAACCCTCTGCACTACCGAGCGAACGGCAGAGACTGCCTTTAATCACCGCCCCTTCAGTAATTTTCGCATACGACAGCTTTTGCGTAGCACGCACCACCTTAATCATGCCTGTTTTACTTTCCACACGACCGCTACTTTCCTTAGTGTAAGCATCACGAATCACAGCACCTTCGCTAAAGCACTCATAAGTCGCACCGCTGACAAGCTCTTGGGAAAACACCAGTTCACCGCCGACAATATCAGCGACACGCAATGGGTAAATCGCTTCCAATACCTGATTGGTAATTTGGCCGACAACCTTATCCAGTGCGTTATGAGTGGCCTTAAGGCTGCCATCTTTAAGATCAGCATCAATGCTTAACGTATTGGAATACTTCACCTGACGTGTAGAAAATAAAATCACTTGGTAGTCAATGGATAACTGCGCTTTGAGTTTCTCACGCCCCGTCAAGTTACTGGTCTGCGCATCCGCATGCGCGGCCGTAACGGTATAGACGAACATATAGTCCGTACCCAAACCTTGACCCAGCTTATAAAGCTCATCGCTCATGGCATTGCCACTTTGGATAAATGACTTCTCCATTGCATGCGCCTGACCGTGCTGACGATCAAGCACGTTAAATTTGCGACTCTGCACAAACTTATTGATAAACTTCTGTTTTAGAGTACGAGTCAACTCATAGTATCCACCCTGTGAATGCCCCAAAACAATCATACTTCTGCGACTGCTTGGGCTCATTCCTGGAGCTTGATAACGCTTGCTGGTTTTGGTGTTGTATATCGTCACATTAGCAATATAACGGCCATCAGCATCCTGATTGACACTGTTAATGTCATAGGAATCAGCACGACCGTTAGTCACCTTAGAAATTTCATTCTTATAGGCATCGACCAGTACTGTGCCGTCTTGCGAACTGGCCGTCATAAACACGTTACTGGAATTTACCGAGTTGATTTTTACACCCTGCATCTTCGAGATCGCTTCAACAACCGCCTTATTGATTGCATCTTCACGAGTGACACCGACACCTTCACCCGAACTACTTTTGGTGGTGGTTTCGGTAATCACTTGAGCCTGTACGGTAAAGGACAGACTGAACATGCACACCAGACATAAGATAAGTCTTAACATAAGTGAACCCCTAGAAATCGTCCATATCATTGAGGACACGACTCGTGCGATTCATAGTCTGACTGGATTTTTGTGCTGCAGGAGCGGCTTGTGCTTTAGCACCTTGACCCTGTGTTGGCGCAACCATCTGATTGGTATTTTCTACGTTCTCATGGGAATAAAAACGTACTACACCCACATAAGCCACACCGTTAGCATCTTTAGCCGACCAGCGCTTTAAGGTACGTAAACCACGTAGGTTCATATCTGAACGTGAAGTCATTTCCTTATTGGTAATATCGATGATGTTCTTCGCTGTTTGCTCACTCAGCGAGATATCATTACCCTTGACTGTTTCTGTGATACTGCGCTCAACTTCAGCACTGCTTTCAGAGCTGCGCTTAAACTGAATCGCGGTGTTAATAAAAGCAGATACAGCCGCGTCAGCACGTGATGTTGCCTGATCACTGGCCACTTCCATCTTACGGTTGTTCATATATGGGTCACTATCAGGCTGATAGCTCCACTGACCGTAACTGATAATCACCGGTGCGCCGCTTTCGTTATAAATCAAACGAATACCATTCTCGCTAATATAACCTTCGTTCTTCTCTGGTAAAACTTCTTTGAGCTGGCGACCCTTACCGGTAATCAACGAAGCACGCTTCTGGCGCATATCGCTGGCAATCTGTTTGGTTTTGCCAGACATCACCGCAATCACGCCCACTTCATAGTGGTTGTCGCTGACTTGAGTCATGCTGGTTTGCACAGGTACTAGACCTTGCATGCTACCAAAAGCATTTTCACTGATTTTTTGTACCAATGAATCCGCAAATAACACTTTTTTGCGCTCTTCGGTCAAGCCGTTCACATCAACGCCCATCTCTTGTAGCGCGCTATCGAGCTTAGCCCCGGTCAGTTTTACAGCCTTATCTAGGATCTGAGCAAAGCGACCCTCTGCAGGCAATTTTTCAAAATCGCGGGCATTGGTTGAGTCATCAGAAAAGAGTGTTTGTCTCAATTCAGTGGACTGACGGCCAAAAGCATTACGCACAAACTCAGCCTGCATATTGAGCATGGCATTATCAAAAGCAAGGTTAAGAGCTTTTGCAAAGGATGGGTCAGTGGCAGGCAAAGCAACCGTCGCGCGACCGGTAAAGAAGACTTTACCTTTATTATCTTCACCGTATTGAATGCCATACTTATCAGCAAACTCATCAAAGAAATCACTTAAGGTTTTGGGTGTGATGTCCTTGGTGCTGGCATCAGAGAGGCTGTTTTGCTCTTCAATATCAGTTTGTACAATAGCTTGATTGCTGGTTGCAATGGGCTGCGCTACTGCAACTTGAGCAACGGCTTGCGTGATTGACTCAGCCGGAACCTGCGGCTCAACAACATCAGCTTGCATAGGCTGTGCATCTAAGGCTTCTAAGTCCTCAGCAGCACTGGCATGTGTTGCCATCAGGCAGGCAAATACAACAGCTGTTATTTTTTTCATTTTTTAATATTCCTTTATTTTGTATGTTTACCAGCTAACAGATTTAGACGAGCCGACTTTATCAATGGTTTGTTCATCTTCCCAATACACTAAACCGCTGGCGAGATCAGTCATACGTAGCAGAAAGAAGTACTCAACCTGCACTTTGCCACTGGGGAGTTTGACGTTATCTTGACGAATTTTACCCGCCAAAGAGAAGTCAGGCGCAACCAAGGTGTCTTTTTTAGCAATGGTTTTCTGGTTGAATTCATCATTATCCCGCAGTTCGCGCACATCTTCACTCATGCTATCCAATGCACCGCCTGCCGCGACCGCTGAGGTCAGGATAAACTTACCCGAGCGACGCAACGCCGAAGTAATTTTACCGGTGAGTTTCTCGGTATCAATACGCTGCGGTGTGTCATTGACGATACGACCCATTGCTACAACTTTACGTTGGCCAGGAGCAATAGCAGCAAAGGATGGATCACTCAACATACTCTGAATCATTGTTTCAGCAGCATGATCAAAATCTTCACGATCCAGTCCCAGAGATAACGCATTACCTCTTTTAACCTGGCCTGCTGAACCATCGGTGTAATTCATCTGTGAACAGCCGGTCAAGGCTAAAGTCGCGGCCAGTACGGCTGTGACTAATTTAAACTTCTTCATCATTTCTCACTTATTAATTATTTGATGTAAACCTTAATGTCTTGAGCTCTTTTATCGCTGGCCAGCTTGCTCAACACATACTCTTCATTACGCACTAAACGCAACTGGCGATAACGCTCATCAATGGGGTTACGCAAGGTGTATCCCTGATGATCAAGCCACTCAATTTTGTAATTGATGGTGCGCGATTTTGAACTTTGCAAAACAATCTGCACTTCCAATAAGCCATTGTCATTCACTCTTCGGCGAATATCAGTGACATATTCTGGAAACTCAGATTGCGCAGTCACGCCTGATTTATTCACATGAATTAAACTTGGCGCGCACGCACTGAGCAGCAGTGCCGCAGCACAGCCCACTAATAATTTGCTTAAATGCATGGTCTTACCTTTCGATAACGCTGACTTGATTGGGCAAATAAGGCGTAAAAGAGCGCACTACAATCAGTACATTCTTATTTTTCTGCACCTTTTGATTGAAGATTTCTTCACCATTAGCAGCGACGATATTGACCTTACCGTTATTTTCCAGCATGGCGATTGAAGCTGTTTTCGGCAAACCGCGCCAGCTTCTTACATCAGCTTGGGTCGCGGATGCGGTAGCAATGCTACTGGCTAAAGCCAATAAACCACCCGTGGAGTCATTCTTTGCCACGGCAGCGTTTAAACCTGTTTTGATCACGGTTGACGCCACAGACTTGGTAATCTCGACCGGCAAGTTGATCTTAAATTCAGTAGCAACAACGCTATCGAAATCAACCACTTGATTGGTTTTAATATGATTAATATTAATATTGCCAAAGGATGCCTCACGCTTTTTCAAGGTCGGCATAGCAAAGGTACTGGTAATCACTTTTTTATCAATAATCAGCGGTAACGTAAATTTGAACTCTTCTTTGACTGGACCAAAACCATCTTCATAAGCAATAAAGATGTATTTTTTAGCTTTTTTTGTTGAAACTCTGTTTGCACTTCTTTCGAATAGTGTGTTCTGCTTTTGAATGTGCTTGTTATGTGGATGAATCACTGCGACTTCTTTAAATAAATCAGCCGCTCGACCGTAATCCTTTTCTAGATAGAAAAAGATCGAGGCCAAATAGGTCGCATACGGGTTAACAAAGTCTTTGGTTGTCTCAAATTCATTAAAGAAACCATCGTACTTAGACATAATCTGCGACGAGCTGGTATCGATGCTTTTCTTATCAGTGAATTTTTGCGATTCATCCAGTTTTTTTCTATTTTGTGCAACCTGTTTAGAAAAGTAGTCCTTGGCGCTATCTTGTCTCAGTAAAGCACGGTTGAACTCGACACGGGCGTTGTCATAATCGCCCAAGTTCATATAGTTCAGGCCTTTATAGCTATTGACCATAATGCGCTCATATAAGGTGCCTTGATAATCAAGCATATTATCGTTGAGCAGCGTAGCCATTGCAGTTTTAGCACCTTTACTGGCTATATTTTGTAAATCGACATCGTTTTTATAAGACTCTTCGGCGGCATCAAAAAACATATTACTTTTGTCATAAACTCCACAACTACGTGCCACTAGGCCAACGTTAATCCCTGTGTAAATCACATCGCTATTGCGTTTAATTTTTGCCTCATGCTCAGCAAAAAACTCATCAGCGCAAAATTTATTAGCCAGTGCATTCTCGAAATCCTTACTTTTCTGGTCATGGCCTGCACAACCCGTCAGTGCAATAGCCAGAGACACAGCAAAAATTCTTTTTTTCATTATCATTCCTTTATGACATAGCAACACATAAATCTACGCTCGATAACGAGGATAAATTAAGAGATTTTTTGAAGATGAATTTGCTAGATATCCCTTATCTTTAGTGGAGTTCATTAAACATCCAGCTTATCTATAAATGACTTATCGATACGCCTTTAATGAATGATAGAGCTGAGGTAGGAAACAAGGTCTGCGCCCTGCGTAATTGTAAGGCGCGATGATTATAAACAGCCACCATACAATGTCAATTTAGAATAGTTCAATTTTGAGATGCTTATATTTTTAGAGTGTGCTTCAGGAGTGACGAGACAGGCATTCAAGCTGCTAAAAAAGTCAATATGACTTAAATATTAAAGAATCATGGTACTGGCACGGCACGCAGCCGTAAATTCGCTTGAACACATATCCCTAAAGTATTTTCTTGCAGCTTTTCTGCAATCTTTATACATCAACGAGCCATACTTATAATTGCTACACACTTTTTCTGTGTCGATGTTCTTCTTTTGCGTGTAGGTAAATGAGCCGCTTCTAGATGATTTTCCAGTTTTCCACTGCCAGGCAATTGTTGTGGTTTTTGCGACACCACCAAAGAGTCTTCTGACTTCACTGACGAGCGAATTTTCTACAGCTTGACCTTGATTTTCGTTTTTATCGTTAAAATCTACTTGTTTTTTGGTGATTTTATTGACTAGCTCATCCACTTTCTTGACCGGTATTTCAATCAATAGCTCTCTTATAAAGCCTGGTTCTTGAATGTCCATTTCCAACCCAAAAACCCGATTCCCTTCCATCAAATAAAAAAACACACCAATAAGATAACCCGCTATTCCAGCAAAAAAAACCCACTTCACTGAGCTTGTCTTAGATTTGCCTTTAAATATGCTTTTATCAAAATGTCCCTGCACTGTACAACTCCCATTCTTTCCACATCAAACCCAACCAATTTCTATAATAAATCTTGATCTATTTTAATTACAAACAACTATATACTAAAGATATAAGACAGGTACTCTTCTTAGTTCTGGATGGAAAAAGCTAGTAACATTAACACCCCAAAGGTCGGGGATTCAATCTTGTTTTTATATGATGAGGTCAGACCACTGTATCTGCAGTAGTCCATTCATAAATATTAAACTAACCACTCATATACATAAGGGTAGTGATACTTGCTGAGTTTTAGGCATAAAAACATGATTGAGTTTTACCGTGACCTTACGAAGTATTTGGATTTGAGCTGAGGACCGCAGGTCTAGTGCACTGTATATACAACGCACCAAGAGCAAATTTTGATTTGCTAATACATTGATTATTTTTCAGGAGTTATGCAATGGTAATTCCCCCCGAAAACCTATCAGGCTTTTACATAAATCATCACTCCCCATCTTCTACTGATGATGGGGAGTGATTTAACTCACTAGAGCTCTTTTGAGTGTTGTGGTCACGTAAAGCTGGCCGCCATTTTACAGTTAATCCAGTATTTTTCCTCAGTTTTCTTTGGACTCATGCTGCCATTAAGCCGAAGTGATTACGGCTGTTGTGATTGAATTTAATGGTAATTTAATTCGTTGCCAGCCCCTTAGCTTGGCGTTAGGTATTACGGTAGGGAGTTAGGGGAAGTCCAGACAAAGAACATGCGGCCTCCTTAAGTAAGATGTTACGCCTTTGCTAAATACGCTTAAGCTCGCACTTTAAGCGTGCAATCTCAGCCTGCAAGACCAATATCTTCAAGCATTTTATTAGTGGTTTTGAAAAGTTTTCAATCTAGTTGTACAAAATATTATCAGTAAGTATTTTGCTTTTAGCCTGACCAACAACAGCTCACCCAGCCCTTGCTAAAGAGCTGGGTGACTTACTTAAGCCAATGACTTATCGAAGTGAATGACTGAACGAATGCTCTTCCCCTCATGCATCAGGTCAAAAGCTTTATTGATGTCTTCCAAGCCCATGGTATGGGTAATAAATTGATCCAGTTTAAATTCGCCACGCAAGTAGCGCTCAACATATTCCGGCAGCTCAGAGCGACCTTTCACACCACCAAAGGCCGAACCGCGCCAAACACGACCGGTCACCAACTGGAATGGACGCGTGCTGATTTCCTGACCGGCACCAGCCACACCAATAATCACCGACTCGCCCCAGCCTTTGTGACAACACTCAAGCGCTGAGCGCATCAAATTAACATTACCGATACATTCGAAAGAATAATCAACACCACCATCGGTCAGCTCAATAATTACATCTTGAATCGGCTTGTCGAATTTCTGCGGATTGATGCAATCAGTCGCACCCAGTTGACGCGCCAATTCGAACTTACTTTCATTGATATCAATAGCAATAATACGACTGGCTTTGGCCATCACTGCACCAATAATCGCCGACAGACCAATACCACCGAGACCAAATACAGCCACGGTTGCGCCTTCTTCAACTTTTGCCGTATTCACAACAGCGCCCATACCGGTAGTCACACCACAACCCAGCAAACACACTTCTTCAAGCGGTGCCACAGGGTTAACCTTGGCTAGGGAGATCTCTGGTAGCACGGTATATTCAGAGAAGGTTGAGCAACCCATATAGTGATAAATCGGCTTGCCATTATGATGAAAACGTGTGGTGCCATCGGGCATCAAACCTTGACCTTGGGTTTCACGAATTTTCTGGCATAGGTTGGTTTTGCCTGATTTACAGAACTTACACTCGCCACACTCAGGGGTGTACAACGGAATGACGTGATCACCGACCACAACACTGGTGACACCTTCACCAATGGATTCAACAATACCGCCACCTTCGTGACCGAGCACGCAAGGGAAAATACCTTCCGGGTCATCACCGGACAAAGTAAAAGCATCGGTATGGCAAACGCCACTCGCGACGATACGTACTCGCACTTCACCTTTTTGCGGTGCCATCACATCAATTTCTTCAATCGATAGAGGTTGTCCTGGGCCCCAAGCAATAGCGGCTTTAGATTTAATTGTTTGTGTCATCGGGTGCTTCCTCTAAAAGTACTTGTATGCGAGCTAGAGCAAAGGTTAATCGGGTCGCAGCATCGCTCGCATAGAAAATTACAGATGCCTTTTTAATCAATGTGGTTATTATAGTTATTAACTTTAAAAAGATAATCATGTCAATTTACAAATTACTTTTGTTCACAGGTAACAATAAACCCATAGCAGCTGAGTGTTTGTTGCAGGTTTACAGGAGTCAGCATGCTGTATAACTGGGAAGGTATTGCCGAATTTGTAACTGTTGCAGAAACGCAAAGTTTTACGCTTGCTGCAAAAAAACTGGGGGTTTCAACCGCTCATGTCAGCCGCCAAGTCAGTAATCTCGAATCACGTTTAGCCACCAAACTCTTGCAACGCACCACGCGTAAAGTGTCCATAACTGAAGCTGGTAGCCTGTATTACCAGCGCTGCCGACAACTATTGGATGATTTGCAGGATGCAGAGCAAGCCATTAGCGGCCTGCACAACACTCCCACAGGCAAGCTTAAAATCACCGCACCTATGACCTATGGTGAGCTGGTCCTTGCACCGCTCATTAATAATTTTATCATCCAGCATCCTGAGCTGGATGTAGAGTTGCACCTGAGTAACCAAAAAATGGATCTCATTGCTGACGGCTATGATCTGGCTATTCGCCAAGGCCAATTGGAAGATTCGAGCATGATGGCTAAACGTCTGGCCTCGCGCACGCTCTTTATTTGTGCAGCACCCGCCTACATTGCACAGTATGGACAGCCCAATAAGCCCGCCGAGTTAAACCAGCATAATTGCTTGCAAGGTTCGCTGGATCACTGGCGCGTTCAGGTGCAAGGAAAACCACGCAACATCCATATCCATGGCAATCTGCGCTGCAACAGCGGTCGTGCTTTGGCTGACGCAGCACTTAAAGGATTGGGAATCGTACAGTTACCGGGAGAATATGTGCGCAGTCACATACTCAAGGGGCAACTCGTAGCGCTGCTGGAAGACTATTGCGCACCTGACGAAGGTGTTTGGGCGATTTACCCGCACAACAAACACCTGCTGCCGAAAGTGCGCATACTCATCGACTACCTAGACCAAGAATTATCCGGCAAGTCTAATCTGGCCTATTGATGAATTGTAATCACATGGAGTCAGTGAGAATTTATCTCTCAGCGATTCACATCGACCACGATTCGGCCACGAACTTTGCCATCCAGTAATTCGTCTGAAATAGAGATCGCTTCACTCAGACCGACCTCTCGAGTGATTTCAGCGAGTTGTTCCAAGTCCAAACTACGGCCAAGACGCTCCCAAGCGGCAACACGCTCCTCGTAAGGACGAGTAACACTGTTTATCCCAAGTAAGCTAACGCCACGCAGGATAAAGGGTGCAACTGTCGCTGGGAAATCCATCCCCTGAGCCAGTCCGCAAGCTGCGACTAAGCCGTCTTCATTGATGCTCGCGCAGACATTGGCAAGGGTGTGGCTGCCGACAGAATCGATTGCCGCGGCCCAGCGCTCTTTGCCAAGCGCACGGCCGGGGCTGCTGAGTTCAGCACGATCAATGATTGTCGTTGCGCCCAAACGTTTTAAATAGTCGGCTTCGTCGGGTCGTCCGGTCGATGCAGTCACCGAGTAACCTTGGCCTGCCAAAAGTGCGATGGCAAAACTGCCCACGCCACCATTGGCGCCTGTCACTAGAACTTCGCCTTTATCTGGCGTCAGGCCATGGCGCTCCAGCGCAATCAAACAAAGCATCGCCGTATAACCTGCCGTGCCAATCGCCATCGCCTGGCTTTCGCTAATAGCGTCTGGCAGTGGAATCAGCCAATCACCATTGAGCTTAGCTTTCTGCGCCAAGCCACCCCAATGCACCTCGCCGACACCCCAACCATTGAGTAAGACTCGGTCACCGGCTTTATAGCGAGGATGGTTGCTGGCCTCAACGGTACCGGCCAAGTCGATGCCAGGCACCATAGGGAAGCGACGCACCACTGGACTCCGGCCGGTAATCGCCAGAGCATCTTTGTAATTCAAGGTGCTAAAAGCAACACGGACAGTCACGTCGCCCTCAGGTAGCTGCGCGTCATCTAACTCCGTCAAGTTAGCTAAGTAAGCATCACTGTTTTTATCAATCACAATTGCTTTAAACATAAAAACCTCTAATTTAGACCGATCGTCTATAAATGAGTGTAAAAAATTATTTTGCTATTCCTGCGAGAAATCCCTGTAAGAATATATCCAGCGGTTTTACATCCTGAACCAACTTGGCGCGTAATACTGCACCCTCCCAGCCAATCCAAAAGTAAGCCGCTAGGGCGTCACAATCACTGTCTGCATGAATATGCTCGTATTCAACTGCCACACATAAGCAGTCTGCTAAGCGCCTTTGCCAATCAAGCAGAATACTCTCCAGCTCATCACGAAAGCTTTCAGGCAGAACGGTGATCTCTTGACCTAAGTTACCGACTAAACATCCACGCCGAAAAGCATGCTTAACCATGCCCACTTTGGCATCTTCAACAAAGTCGCTTATGCGCTGTAAGGGTGGCACTGATTCATTCAGCAGCAAGCGGTCGAGTTTGCGAGCAAAGTACGTTGCATAGCTTTGCAACACTTCCTGCCCAAATGCTTCTTTATTAGCAAAGTAGTTGTAGAACGAGCCCTTAGGCACATTGATCCGTTTTAACACGGCATCTATACCTGTAGACGCAAAGCCTTGCTCGGTCAGCATTTCCATACCGGAATACAGCAGAGCCGCGCGAGTATCGGTGAACTCACGATCAACTTTTGGTGGGCGGCCTCGGCGGGCTTGTGGCTTAATAATAGTCATGCAAAAAGATTATGACCGATCGTCTTTAATGTCAATTAGAAAATTAAAGTCATAAATTTCGGCACTGAAGCGCTTGGCAGTCGGTGTGTGCACTTAAAGACAGGACTTACCAACTTAGGTCGGGTGAATCATGCTTGGCAGCGAGCGCAACAAGAGATTCTTTTGCACGATCAGCATGTTGCTCGACTATGGATGCACCGGTGTGAGCAGTCGTAATAGAAACGACTGGAATAGTGTAATTATTAGTCCTTTTTATCCAGCTTCTTAAGTTCGTTTTCTAACTGCTCGATTTCCATTAGATCTTCCATGTCAGCCGACTTCGCTTCCGAGACTCGACGTTTTTGATCGAAGTCCTCATAACGGTCATGGGCCACTTTTTGCGTGTTCTCACGGCTTATAGAGCCTGCACCTTCAAGGATAGGTTGGTCATTGAAAGTGAGCATCTTGTCGACGTTATTACGCCAGAAGTCGAGGTTCAGTTCCTTTTGTTGCTTGAGTCGTAATTCTGCCTGCTCAAGAAATATCACCACTAAACGATTAAGTGTGTCAATCTCATCATTGCTTAAATAGTTTTTAGCTATAATAACGTCCTGCTTGCGTACATGCGGCCCCGCCCAACTGGTCAGCGCCATATTTGGCTGGCTTGGATCTGATCGCTTTAACACTAACTCAGCTGCTGTGTAGCCGGTCGTCGCATATAACAATTTATTCTGCACTTCAGCAAAGAACAGCGCAGTATCCCTTTCACGGGCTTGGTAGTCAGAACTCAGAGCAAATAAATCGCGTACTTTCTGATAGAAACGTTTCTCAGAGGCTCTAATCTCACGGATGCGTTCCAGCAACTCATCGAAGTAATCCCAGCCAACAGGGTTCTTCATACGCTCGTCATCTATCACAAAGCCTTTGCGCAGAAACTCTTTAAGATGCGTGCTGGCCCACTGACGAAACTGCACGCCACGTGACGAACGTACGCGGTAGCCGATGGCTAAAATCAGATCAAGATTGTACAGTTTAGTACGATAATTCTTGCCATCTGTGGCAGTTGTCAAGGATTCCTTTACAACTGAATCCTGACGTAGCTCGCCATCTGCAAAGATGTTTTTTGCATGCAGCGAAACGTTCTGCTTGGTGGTCTGAAAAAGCTCGGCAATTTCCATCTGGCTAAGCCAAATACTGTCAGTTTCTACTCGCAACTGAAGTCGGGTTTGGCCATCATCTGATGTATAAATAATCAGTTCGGTCATGCTGCTTTACTCCATGTTCAGAATCATCCTAAGTAGCCAGCTCGCGTTCTATCTTTTCGATACACGGAAAAGCTTCGGGATACTTAGCGATCACGTTTTCCCACCAAAATAATTGTGCAACAGCTCACTGCACAATTTAAATATCTTGTCCTATCTGCCTATACAGCAGCACCAACCCTTGGTTAACCCCAAGAACCGCGCGCAGCTGGGCGTTATGAATGCGTCCTTAGAGCTCTAGCAGCTAGTACGTGTATCCATTTTGTTACGTTAGTACCTGCAATACAGCTTTTTGTTGGTATGAGTATAGACAGAATGAGACGAATCGAGATATTGCAGATACAAAAAAGCCCCGATTTACGGGGCTTCTAGGACAGTCTGAGACTGTTTGGTGTTTCTAATTGGTGGAGCCGGGGGGATTTGAACCCCCGTCCGCCAGTACTCCGCTGTCGGTACTACATGCTTAGCCGTGTCTACTAATTTAATCCGCAGCCGCCCGATCGGCAGGGTGCTTTGGATGAGTTGTGTAAGTTTTAGCCACTTCGTCCACAACGTACTACGCGGCGATTCTGTTCTATCTGACAATCATTT
>DATERS010000028.1:0-24068 GCA_035271365.1 Thiopseudomonas sp. | reverse complement strand
GAAAGTCAAAGCTGAGCGTGACCGTATTTACTCGCTACCAGAAATGAGCGAAGACGACGGTATGGCTGTGGCTGAGCTGGAAACTGAGTTCGCGGAAATGGACGGTTACACCGCAGAATCTCGCGCCGGTGAGTTATTACTGGGTCTAGGTATTGGCGTTGAAGAGCATTTTGGCCCGATGAGCGAAGTGGCTCCGGGTTGGAAATTACGTGTATTGCTGGCGCAAGCGTTGTTCTCAGATCCTGAAGTGCTGCTTCTGGATGAGCCCACCAACCACTTGGATATTAATACCATTCGCTGGCTGGAAGAGATTCTCAGTAACCGTAACTGTACCATGATTATTATTTCGCACGACAGACACTTCTTAAACAGTGTCTGTACGCATATGGCTGACTTGGATTACGGCGAGATTCGTCTGTTCCCAGGTAACTATGATGAATATATGACGGCGGCCACACAGGTGCGTGAGCGTCTATTGGGTGATAACGCTAAGAAAAAAGCACAAATTGCTGAGCTGCAAACTTTCGTGAGTCGCTTCTCAGCCAACGCATCTAAAGCTAAGCAAGCCACCAGCCGTGCACGTTTGATTGATAAAATTCAGTTGGATGAAGTTAAACCTTCCACGCGTATCAGTCCGTTTATCCGCTTTGATCAGAACAAAAAACTGCACCGCCAAGCCGTGGTATTGCATGAGCTGAGCCAAGGTTTTGATGGCAAAGTATTGTTCGATAACCTCAATCTGCAAATTGAAGCAGAAGAGCGTGTGGCGATTATCGGCCCAAACGGTATAGGTAAAACCACTTTGCTGCGCACCTTGATGGGTGAGCTGACACCCATGGGCGGTCATGTGAAATGGACCGACAGTGCTGAGATTGGCTACTTTGCCCAAGACCATGCCGATGACTTTGCTGATGATATGAACCTGTTTGACTGGATGAGTCGCTGGACCACTGAAGGCGAGCAAATGGTTCGCGGCACCTTAGGACGTATGCTGTTTTCCGGTGATGATATCGAGAAGTCCGTTAAAGTGATTTCTGGTGGTGAGCAAGGTCGTATGCTGTTCGGCAAATTAATTTTGCAAAAGCCTAACGTCTTGCTGATGGATGAGCCCACCAATCACTTGGATATGGAATCCATTGAAGCCTTGAACTTGGCACTGGAGAACTACCCCGGCACACTGGTCTTTGTCAGTCATGACCGTGAGTTTGTGTCGTCCTTGGCTACGCGCATTATTGAGTTGACCGAGCACGGTATCAACGACTTTAGCGGTACCTATGATGACTACCTGCGCAGCCAAGGTGTTGTGTTGAAGTAACACAAGCGTGTACCACTTAGTCACGAAAAAACACGTGCACTAAGTGGTAACCAAATTGTGATTTAACGGGCCCGTGAATCATGCGTACGGGCTTTTTAAAGATTACATTATCAATCGATTTAACCAATTGCCCTGGGCGTATCTCGCCTAAATCCCCACCTTTTTTGCCCGACGGGCAGGTTGAATACTTGCGCGCCAACTTATCAAATGGATCGCCTTTCTCCAGCCGTGCTTTAATCGCTTCAGCTTCTTCTTTAGTTTTAACTAAAATATGTCGTGCCATTGCCTTGGCCATATCAATACCCTCCAGCTTGAATAAACGCAGCAGTTTAACCTATTTTGACGCGTGCCTTGCGTACAATCGCCACAGGGCTTGTGCTTGTTTAGACGTATCGGTGAGTATATGTTTATAAGTGTCTTATTAATTTTACGCAGGTAATTCATTATGGCTGTTGAACAGTTTCAAGCGACTGCACATTTGCAGGGCGGTACACTGGTTAAAGTGCGTTCACGTGGCTTTGAATTTACTTTAGATGAGCCGGCAGAATTAGGTGGTACCGATACGGCGATGAATCCGGTTGAAGCATTACTCGGTACCTACGGTGCCTGCCAAGCGATTGTTGCTAGTGTGTATGCTCAGCACTTTAATGTGCAGTTGGATGATTTATGGATTGAGCTAGAAGGCGATTTAGATACGGATGGCTTTATGAATAAAGCCGATGTGCGCTGCGGCTATTCCACCATTCGCTACACATACCATATTAAGTCGCAGTCAGCGCAAGAAGACATTGATGCGTTCATTGCTTTTATTGGTACAAAATGCCCAGTGGGCGATAGCTTGGCGCAGGTAGTGAACTTGCAATTAGCAGGTGTTGTGCAGGAAAAGTAATACACTGTGTGGTGCTGGTTCGCTGTTTTTAAGTAAATGCATAGCAGCTACTCTAAAAGAAATTGCTCAGTCATGTTCAGACTGATGTTTTATGGTTATGCTGTAAACGTTAATTATAAACATGGAGAGCGACCTTATGACTGCAACAGTACGTATGACCAATTTATTTTTGCAACTGGGTCTGGATGCAACGCCAGAAGGTGTTGCGAACTTTATTTGCGAAAATCGCTTAGCGCCAGAAGTGAATGTTCTCGATGCTGAGTTTTGGAATGATGGCCAGCGTCAGCTTTTGAAAGAGCTATTGTGCTCTGATGGTGAGTGGGCGTTAGTGGTTGATCAGCTGAATGAAGCATTACGAGCGCCTCAAGACTAACACCAGAGTTTTGGCCATTAAAGCTGCCTTGTACAGCTGAAACTGGCAAGGCAGTTGTTTGTGCATGTTTTATGGAATAAAGAGTTAGATTTCCTATTTTGTATCAACACAAGTGTTTAGTGATACTTAGCCTCAACGAATTTTTAGCACTATCAAAAATTGCGTATGCACGTAGCGGTTGTGATGTAGCAATCATGCAACAAGTTATTATCAATAATTAAAAGGGTGGGCGCGCAAGCGCTCGCCCTTTTTGCATATGGGTTTGGTCTTTATACTGGTTTACCTATAGGTCAAGCTGACGCATACTGAAGGAAGTGTGATCTTTGGCAATGAATTAAAGGGTTACCACAAAATAATAAAAATGGCACAGAGCATTGAACTCTGAGCGCTGGAGTAGAGTATGTCTTTAAAAATAGCTACCCCTCATCCTATAGTGCCGTTCAGTTGTAATGGCTTATTAAGCAGCAACGAGTATCAGCAGCTTATCGCTGATGCACGTCAACGCAGCATGCAATACGGTTTAAGTGCCAGTTCTGACTCACAGATCGACCACTTGATAGATACAGTACGATTGACTAAAGATAACCGCATGCTTATTAATGCAGCAACGCCAGTGATTCAACAATTATCTGAGCAATGGGGTGTACAGCGAAATGAATCTTTAATTATTTTGGCTAATGCTGACGCTACTGTGTTGAGTGTTGAAGGTGATCCAGAGTATGAGCGGCAACAAGAGTTGCAAGATCTTATACCTGGTGTGTGCTGGAGTGAGGAGATGCGTGGTACCAATGCATTAGGTACGGCATTGGCTACAGCAAAACCCATGCTTATTAATAGTGGTGAACATTTTTTAGAGCGCCTAGGTGATTACTCATGCTCCTCGGTATTGCTAAATGACCCGCAAGGTGAAATTTGTGGTGCTTTAAGCTTGGCACGTAAAGGACCTGTAGCTGCCAGTAAAGATAGTTTGTTACTGCTTGCCATGACAGCAAGCTATATTGACCGACGGCTATTTCTTAGTAGTCAGTCGCAAGACATTATTTTAGCTTTTCATGTAAAAAAACACTCTTTAGATTCACCCTGGCAAGGCTTATTGTCAGTGAGCCTTGATGGTTTTATTGTTGCTGTAAATGACTCAGCTTGTGAATTATTAGGGCAGCCACGACAGGCATTAATAGGCCAGCATTGTGAGGCTCTTCTTGCTGGACCTAGCCCTGTATTCAGACATTTAACTAAGGGGCTAGCAGGCCGTTTAAGTATAGGGAAAGGGAGTTTTTTCTATAAGGTTCTACAGGCTCCGCAATCCAAAAACATTAGCGCAGAACGAACTGAGCTCTCGGCAAAAAAGTTAACTAAGTCGGGTCTTGAGCAGTTGGCTGGTAATAATCCAGAGTTTTGTCAGCAGTTATTATTAGCGCAGCGCGGCTTTAACAATGAATTACCGATCTTGTTACTTGGTGAAACTGGTACAGGTAAGGAAGTGATTGCTCGCACGCTACACGACAGTAGCAATAGGGCGAATCAGCCTTTTGTTGCGGTGAATTGTGCAGCGATCCCTGAAGGCTTAATAGAGTCTGAGTTGTTTGGTTATGCTGACGGCGCTTTTACAGGTGCTAAGCGTGGCGGAATGGTTGGACGCTTGCAACAAGCGCATGGCGGTACATTATTTCTAGATGAAGTGGGTGATATGCCGTTGGCTTTGCAGGCGCGCTTATTACGCGTCTTGCAAGAACGCAAGGTTGCACCACTGGGTGCGGGCGTTGAACGTGAGCTGGATATTGGTTTAATTTGCGCCACGCACCGCGACCTCAATCAGCTGATTAGCCTGCAACAATTTCGTGAGGATTTATTTTATCGAATTAATGGCTTAGCTGTTACTTTGCCACCTTTACGAAACCGTAAGGATCTGCCGGAGTTATGCCAGAAGCTCTTACAAAAATTGAGTGAGGAACCGTTGCAACTGGCACCCGATCTCAGTGAACTGTTGGGTCGTTATGACTGGCCAGGCAATATAAGACAGTTGCATATGCTGTTGCACACTTTGGTTGCTCTACGTGAGCCTGATCAGTGGCTACTGGGTGTTGATGACTTGCCTACGAGCTTAATTGAGCAGTTACAGATGCCTGGTTCTAGCTCTAATGGTCATTGTATACGCAGTAATGAGCATGATCTGATTCGCTCTGCGCTTGCCAAAAAGCAAGGTAATGTGGCTGCTGCTGCACGTGAGTTAGGCATTAGCCGAGCAACGCTATACCGTAAACTAAAGCAGTTGGAGGTTTAGTTGAGTGCATTGTTAGCGAGGCTTATCAGTAGTGGTCAGCAGCAGCAGTTGCAGGCTGCTTTAACTTGGTTATACAGTTTTGTAAAACCGCAAAAAAGCGCTATTTTGCGTTTACTTGGCTTGTCTACAATAGCTACATTTTTGGTTTTATTGCAGCCTTGGTTAACTAAAACTCTAATTGATGATGGTCTTTTAGCGCGCGATTATCCAATGCTGCTAAAAGTTGCCTTTAGCATGATTGCAGTGGGTTTGCTGGGGACCTTATTGGGTGGTCTAAATCGTTATTTGCATACCCAGCTTTCGGGAAGAATTTTATTTGCTTTGCGCTCCTCGATTTATCAGCATTTGCAGCAATTATCGCCAAATTTTTATGCCAAGTGGCGTGTTGGTGAGTTGTTTTCTCGAATTGATGGTGATGTTGCCGAGATTCAGCGTTTTGCAGTTGATGCTTTATTTGCTGCAATTTCAAGTGTCATAGGGTTTCTTGGAGCTTTGCTGCTGTTGCTGACACTGTCGTGGAAGTTGTCTTTATTAGTGTTGATACTGCTGCCGATCGAGTTGCTTTGGTTAAGCTGGATGCGGAAAAAAGTTGAGCGACATGCGCGTAGGGCTAGAGAGCGCGCTACTGATATTTCAGCCTTTATGGTTGAGACATTGCCAGCGATGAAGTTTATTCAGTCCGTGGTACAAGAGCCACGTGAAGCTAAGCGTTTAGATGGGCTCAGTGAGAGTTACTTACAGCAGTTGTTACAGCTGCAAGTTGTCGAGTTTTTCACCCAGGCAGTCCCTAATACGCTGATCTCTTGGACGCGCGCAGCGGCGTTTATGATCGGTGGTTATTGGGTGATTCAAGGTACGTGGCAATTAGGGGCTTTAATTGCTTTTTCCACTTATCTTGGCATGGTGATTGGTCCCGCCCAGAGTTTGCTAGGGCTGTATGTATCTATTCAGAAAATGAGTGTTAGTTTATTGCGGGTGCAAGAGTTGCAGCAGGCGCAACCGAGTATTAAGCAAGCGCAGCAAGTCATAGCGCTTCCAGCCGATGCGCGTGGAGAGTTGAGCTTAGTCAACCTAAGCTTTACGCATGCGCAGCGTGAAAATCTATTGTTTGATCAGCTCAATGGCCAATTTACTGCGGGTGCAAAAATTGCATTGATCGGTCCTTCTGGTGCAGGAAAAAGTACTTTAATTGATGTGTTGCAGCGTTTTTATGATCCGCAGCATGGGACGCTGCTGTTAGATGGTGTCGATATTCGCCAGTTTGATCTGGCTGAGTATCGTCGCTGCTTTGCTGTAGTGAGCCAAGATATTGTTTTATTTCGAGGAAGTTTAGCTGAAAACTTACGTTATGTAGCACCGGCTGCCAGCGATCAGCAGCTATGGCAGGCGCTTGAGCAGGTGCAGCTGTTGAGTTGGGTGGAAAGCTTGGGGCAAGGTCTTGCTAGCCCTCTAGGCGAGCGCGGACAGCAGTTGTCAGGTGGGCAAAAGCAGCGCTTAGCCATTGCTCGCGCTTTGCTCCAGCAGCCCTTGGTTCTGGTTTTGGATGAAGCCACTTCAGCTGTCGATGAGGCAACCGAAGCTGAAGTGGTTCAGGCGATTGATTTGCTCTTTGCTAAACGGACTCGAATTTATATTAGTCATCGTAGCAGTACATGGAAAAATGCTGATTATTGTTTGCAATTGAAAAATGGTCAGTTAGAACGTCTGGAGGTTGCAGATGTTAGCTAGGCGTATTGGTATTATTGATAGTGGTTATAGGCTGGATCAGCAGCACTTGGTATTGGACAGCGCTAGTTTCCAGCTAACCGAGCAAGGAGTGCAGCAAAGTAGAGGGGGGCTGGACGCTAATGGACATGGCTCTGCTGTTTTAACAGTCATTTCCGAGCATAGTCCTGAGAGTCGTTTTTTGGTTGCTAAAGTGCTTGATGAAAAAGGAAGAAGTTCTGTTGCTCAATTAGTGGCAGCGCTGTACTGGTTGCTTGAGCAAGGTGTCAGTCTAGTGAATTTGAGCGTTGGTATTGCACAGTCCAGCATGAGTTTGCAGGATGCATGCCGAGCCGCCAATGAGCAAGGAGTACTGTTATTTGCTTCCAGTCCCGCAATGGGTGCTTCTGTATATCCGGCGAGCTACCCACAAGTTTTCAGTGTGACGGGTGATGGTCGTTGCTTAGCTGACCAATGGTCATGGCTGCAAGCTGAAAATGCTGAGTTTGCCGCCCACGTGCGCGGCCCTGCGCCACATGCTGGTGCGAGTATGGCGTGTGCCCACTTATCAGGTATTGCTGCACAGCAACTTGCCGACGGGTGCTTGGCTGTAGATATTTACGCTTACCTACAAGAGCATGCCTTTCGAGTTGGTGCTCAGCAGCGTGAGTAAGTGATAGAGCTCAGTTCGAATCGAACAATTAGAACTGTTATGCCAGCGGTACGTTACACACGGTGCCACTGGCATTTTTCATAGATAGAGCGGCCCGGCTCAGTTAGAGGCATTGTCATGCAGGTCTAACACAACCCCCACCAAGCCTGTTTATTTAGGCCGTGTGAATTTTCATATGCGAATCAGGACAGATTTATGTTCTGTATAGCTGAAGATTGCTTCTTCACCCATTTCGCGTCCGTACCCTGACATTTTATAGCCGCCAAAGGGTAGTGCAGGATCGAGTGCGCTATGACAGTTAACCCAAACAGAACCTGACTTAATACGTGGGATCAATCTGTGTACATTTGCTAAGTCATTTGACCAAATACTTGCACCAAGCCCGTAAGGATTATCATTGGCTAACTCGATCACTTCCTCGATACTATCAAAAGGAATAGCGACTAATACTGGACCAAAAATCTCCTCTTGCACGAGAAGGGAAGATTGATCTATTTCTGAGATAACAGTAGGTTGAACAAAGTGACCAGGACCAAATGATTCACCACCGCAGACAATTTTAGCACCTAGCGCCTTGCCTTGATCAATATAGCTTTTGACGCGCTTTTGTTGTTTGGCAGAAATTAATGGGCCCATATCAGTATTTGGATTCATGCCGTCGCCTAGTTGCATGCTATTAGCTATGGCTGCAATTTCTTCGACCACTTGATCAAAAATTTCACGCTGTACATAGAGGCGTGAGCCTGCACTGCACACTTGACCGTGGTTAAAAAATATCGCACTTGCAGCTCCAGCAGCTGCAGATTTAATATCAGCATCAGCAAGTACTATTGTTGGGGATTTTCCACCTAGCTCTAAGGTCACGCGTGTCATATTATCAAGTGCAGCTTTACCAATGATTTGCCCGACTTGAGTTGAGCCAGTAAAGGTGAGTTTATTCACTAGAGGGTGCTCGCTCAGGGCGGCTCCAGCTACAGTACCTACGCCTGTGATAACGTTAAAAACGCCTTCTGGGTAACCGGCTTCTTGTACCAGCTCTGCAAGTTTCAGTACGCTAAGAGGGGTTTCGTCAGCAGGTTTAAGCACCATAGTGCAGCCTGTTGCTAATGCGGGTGCTAATTTCCAACAGGCCAAGAGTAACGGGAAATTCCACGCGACAATCGCACCTACGACACCAACGGGTTCGCGGCATGTAAAGCCATGGAATTGAGCATCTGGTATTAAAGGTATGGAAACATCAACCGTGCTTCCTGTGATTTTAGTTGCCCAGCCTGCCATATAGCGAAAAACATCAATGGCTAGCTGTACATCCATTGCTTGTGCTACTTGAGCGCTTTTACCATTATTTAAGCATTCCAGTTCCGCTAAGATTTGCGCGTCTCTTTCCATAAGATCAGCGAGCTTCCAAAGTAAATTTTGTCGTTCGCGAGGACGTATTCCACCCCAAGCTGAGCTTTCGAAAGCCTTTTTTGCAGCTTGCACTGCACGGTCTACATCCTGTGCATCTGCTTGTGCAACGTTACATAAAAACTGTCCGTTAACTGGATTTTCTAAAGCCATACTTGCACCGCTTATTGCAGTTTGACTTTGGTTGTTAATAAACAAGCCATGCTGGCGTTGTACAAATAACTGTGTTGCTGCTAAAGGGGAAAACTGTTCAGACATAGTGTTTACTCTTTTTATTTGGACTGTGTTCTTTGTAAGCAATGTGTATGCCAGTTTTAAATAATGCTGTTTTATACGTTGCAACGGCCTCGGGTAAAGGCTGATTTAGCGCTACTTAACAAGGATGCTTACTCGTTAAGTAGTCAATCTAAGGCTAAAATTCATAAGAAAACTGGTTTTTTTACGCTATAGATTGAGTTACCAATAAAAAATTTGAGAGCTCATTTCATTTTGCGTATCAGCCTAAAACACTGTTGTCTCAGGCTGATACACAAATGTATCTATTCTCTCTGCCTGTTTCTGAGGTCGTTTCCTAAATTTAGCCAGCAGAGAGCCTAAAATAATGATTTATAACAAAACTGTTAGATGTGGCATGGAAATAGCTAGGATCAAGTAAGCCGAGCGAGAATGACCTATTAAACTGAGTCTGAGCTGTCGGGTTGCGGTTAACAATAAGAATAATTTGGAGGTTTTGATGAGAACGAAACTAAGACTAGGCATGGTACCGAGTGTATTAGCGTTGGTCATCAGTTGTGCTGCTGTGCCCAGTTGGGCTGAGCAGCGGACTGCCACACAAATACTTCAAGAGACCTGTATTGCGTGTCATGCCGAAGTAGAAGACGGTCAGTTCAGTCGTATTAGCGCGCAGCGAAAAACGCCTGAAGGCTGGCTGATGACCTTAGCGCGAATGCAAGTCACCCACGGTGTGGAGCTGAATAATGACGACCGTCGAACACTTGTAAAATATCTATCGGATAACCAAGGGCTTGCGCCGAGTGAAGCTCAGGAATCACGTTACGCTATAGAGCGTCGACTCAATACGATTGAAGATTATCAAACAGAAGAACTTGGTGAAATGTGCGCGCGCTGTCACTCAGGTGCACGTTTTGCCTTGCAGCGTCGCCCTGAGCAAGAGTGGAAGCACCTGATCCATTTCCATCTCGGTCAGTGGCACTCATTGGAATATCAGAGTTTTTCACGTGATCGAGATTGGTTTGATATTGCCATAAGCAAGACGGCTGGCGAGCTGACGAGCCGTTTTCCTTATGAGTCTAAAGAGTGGGAGCAGTGGCAATCAGATAAGCCAGAGGCTGCCAGCTTAGTCGGTACTTGGAGCTTTAGCGGGCACTATACCGGTGAAGGTGAAGTGCGCGGCCGGATGGAGGTCAGTGCAAAAGCCAATGATCAGTTCGACGTGAAGTTAGATGGATATTATGCTGATGGCCGTCCTTTTAGTGGTAGCGGCACTGCTGTTTTATATAATGGCTATGAGTGGCGAGCTAATATTAAGGTTGGTGAGCATACGATGCGGCAGGTTTTTTCTGCTGTTAACGGTGAAATGCAAGGACGTATGTTTGAACGTGATTACGACGAGCGTGGACTTGACTTTAATGCTGCGCAAGCGGGTAAAACACGTATTTTGGCCATTCAGCCGGGTTACCTAAAACGCGGTACTGAAGCGACCTTGACTGTTATCGGGACTGATATAAAAGCGGCTCCAGATTTCGGTCCAGGCGTAGAAGTACTTAAGGTTGAGTCCAAAAGTGCTGAGCATGTCACTGTGAAAGTTAAAGTCTCTAAGGATGCCGAGCTGGGTGTGCGTAGCGCGCAACTTAATGGTGTTTCTGGAGGCCAGCTAGCACTCTATCAGAGCATTGAAAGTATTAAAGTACTACCCGATTACTCAATCGCACGAGTGGGCGGTAATGGCGGAACAACTGAAAAAGTTCAAGGCCGTTTTGATGCTGAAGCATGGGCTTTAGAAGCTGATGGTAAAACTCCGTATCGAGTTGGTATTGTGCCAGCAAGTTGGTCGGTCGCAGCTTTCGATGAGAAATCTTTAGCAACAGATGACGCACGATTTGCCGGTAAAATGCAGGCTGAAACAGGCATCTTTACTCCAGGTGATGCGGGACCTAATCCAGAGCGAAAAATGAATGCCAGTAACGTTGGTAATCTTAAAGTGATTGCCAAAGTGGAGGATTCAGGACGTCAATTGCAAGGCGAAGGTCATATGATTGTTACCGTCCAGCGTTGGAGCGTTCCACCGATTCCTTAGTGGCTCATGTTGTGCCAACTACTTAACTAAATTTGGAGTTACATCATGGGTGCATTATTTAATATCGTTGAACATAACTTGCACGAAGTGCAAGTGGATGCAGCGCGTATGCTGTTTCACATTCCAACCAGTTCGCTTTTTGCCAGTGACGAACTGACTTCTGAAATGATTGATAGCTTGCGCGAACAGAGTTGTTCTGCAGAAGAGTTGCATGCTCGTTTTAGTGAACGTTTCCCGCAGGCTGAAGTGGTGCAAACCATACGCGACCTGATCGCACTGGAAGTCATCAGCGATGGATCACCGTTGACCCCAGATATTGCTGATAAACGAGTCGACCGAACAGCAATCAATACCGTGGTGTTGAATGTCAATACAGGTTGTAACCTCAGTTGTACCTACTGTTATAAAGAAGATCTCGATATACCTTCTGCTGGCAAGAAAATGGAGCGTGAAACGGCTGTTGCATCGGTGGAAATGCTACTTAAAGAGTCGCCAGATGAGAAAAGCTATACAGTGGTTTTTTTTGGTGGCGAACCTCTGAGTAATCGACCTTTGATCGAATATATGGTGGATTATTGTGAAAAGCGCTTTGCAAGTTTAGGTAAGCGTATTGAATTTGTGATGACGACCAATGCCACCTTGCTCACAGAAAATATTATCGACTACCTGAATGCGCACAACTTTGGTTTGTCCGTGAGTATCGATGGACCTAAAACAGTGCATGACCGCAACCGTATTACTGTGGGTGGGCAGGGCACATATGATGTAGTTCGACGTAAGGCTGAAATGCTGTTGTCACGCTACACCAGTCGCCCAGTTGGAGCACGAGTCACTCTGACTAAGGGTATTACCGATGTTGAAACGATCTGGAATCACTTATTTAACGAACTTGGTTTTGCCGAGGTCGGTTTTGCTCCAGTGACTTCAGGTGATATCAGCAGCTTTAACTTAGAGCCAGAAGAAGTGGAAGCCGTATTTAACAATATGAAATTGTTGGGTAGACATTACTTAGCTGAAGCTTTAGAGCACCGCAATATTGGTTTTTCAAACCTACACCAATTGATTACTGATATTCACGAGGGGCATAAAAAATCATTGCCTTGTGGCGCTGGTCTAAAAATGCTGGCGGTTGATCACGAGGGCGAATTGAACTTATGCCATCGCTTCACTGGTTCCACTATGCCAACCTTTGGCAATGTGCACGAAGGTGTTAAGCAGGTTGAGTTGAATGATTTTCTCTCACAACGTCTTGACCGCAGTAATACGGGGTGTGACACCTGTCGCATCCGTAACCTGTGTTCTGGTGGTTGTTACCATGAAAGCTACGCCCGTTATGGTGACCCTACTCATCCAACCTATCACTACTGTGACCTAATGCGTGATTGGGTTGATTTTGGGATTGAAGTCTACAGCCGAATTATGGCTGAGAACCCAGATTTTATTACGACTTATATCACTCCGCGTAAGGAAACTCATTATGAAACACTTAAAAGCAATTAATAATAAAGCAAAGAAAATGGTTCAAGCCATCGCTGATGATGAGGTTGATCAGGTCATGGCGATGAGTGTAATCGCTGGCTGTACTGCTACAGCTGACCCCGGTTGGGAAGTGGATGCATTTGGTGGCGTGAGTTCGCTATGTCAGCCGATGGAAAGTGACCTATACGGGTGCGCCGATCCGTGCTGGTGGCCTGCTCAATTACCCGACATTATGAATACCCACCCGAACTGGAATAACGATGCGATTAATTCCGACCAGGACTGGCGTAATCTCAATACCATTTTTCCGGACGATAAGTAATAGCGCGCTGATTTTGAGGATTTTGCTATGTTAAATAAAAATAAAATAGTACTAGCGGCCGGTCTAAGCCTATTAACCAGTTTAAGTGCATTGCCAGTTTGGGCTGATACGAGCCAAAAGGCATTGCTAAGTGGCCATGAGTATTTAGCGGTAACCAACTACCCGGATAACCTGCAGATTATTGATACCAAAACTGAAACAGTGTACAAAACTTGCAAAATGCCAGGCCAGTTTGGTCCTGGTACAGTCAGTATTAGTCCTGATAAAAAACGTGCTTATGTCTTAGGTAATGGCTTCCGTGAAGTGTATGGCTTTGATTTAGATACGTGTAAGTTAGAATTTAATGCTGTGTTTTCACAAGCGTACAATGAAGATGCTCGCGCTATGTTCTCTTTTGCTATTAGTGTTGATGGTAAAGAGCTTTATAGCGTTAACAATCCTGTACATAAATCAAGTGATCACTACACGATCAAACAGCCACGTCTGCAGGTATTCAGTACTGCTGATGGACTGAAGGCTAAACCGATACGTAGTTTCCCTGCTCCGCGTCAAGTTTACATTATGCAAGCTGCTGATGATGGTTCCTTGTATATGGCAGGGCCTGATATTTATAAGGTGAATGTACAAGATGGCAGCTATACGGTTGCTATTCCAAGTCGTAACTGGAAGCGTGAAAACTATGGTCAGCCCGATGTGTTGTACTTTTGGCCCCACCAGCAAGTCAACCGTGATTTCAGCATTTTGTATACAGCGCCTAAATTTACTGACGCAAGCCAAGATATGGACACGGCTGAATTTAAGTACGGTTTCTTTAATGTCAACCTAGCAACTGGTGAGACGCAAACCAAAGACTTTGGTGATGTGGTTGAGATTTACTTTACGGGCCAGCGCTCGCCTGCAGATCCGAACCTGATGTATGGAGTACTTAATCGGTTAACGAAGTATGACATCGAGAAGGAGGAGTTATTGCAGGCTCAAGAGTTAGATCACACTTACTATAATGTGCTCTTCAATACCGAGGGCGATAAGCTCTATCTCGTTGGAACGCTCAGTGATATCAGTATTCATAGTGCGCAAAGCTTAGAGAAAATTGGCAGTATTAAGTTGCCTGGTGGTGATATGGCCATTACGACTGCACAAGTCTTTATCCGCTAAGTCCACAGCGGCAGGTAGCGTTGGTTACCTGTCGCTTAAAAACGCTAATAAATAATTGAAAGGAACATCCTATGTCGACCTTTTTTAAGCAGCGTCGTGCCTATTATGCTGCGTGCTTATTGGTTGGAAGTGGCTTAGCACCAGTACAGGCTTACGAGCTGTACAGCACTTCTGAGCAGCAACTTAACTTTGATGTATCAGCTAATTTTGGAGTGTTTCACAGTAAAAAAGCTTATCAGCAAACAGGGACGCAAACGGCTAAAAGCCATAGTTGGCGTGAAGGTACACTGAAGTATGGTTTCAGTGGTAGTCAACAGCTGATTGATGCATCAGTACTGGATGCTGGTTTAGCGTGGGTGAGCACCGCAACTTGGGGTGATGGAGATGCGGCAGGCTTTACCGACGGCTCAGAGCGCCGTACTAAAATTGAGGATGCTTGGCTGCGCTGGCGCTCGGGCGATCTTTTTCCGGCTCTAGGCCAGCATGGTTTAGAAGTGTCAGGTGGCCGCCAGTTAATCAGTGTGGGTGACGGGTTTTTAATTAACGGCGATCAGGTATCGTTTGGTCAAGGCCTAGCGGATGGTGCGTTAGATCGAGGCGGAGCTTACTATTTAGCCGGACGTAGCAGCTTTTCCGAAACAGCAGTTGTACGCTTAGGAGGCGATGAAGGCTGGCGCAGCGATCTTATGTGGTTTAAGAGTGACAACCGAGCACAGGCTAAAACAGGCTTGTATGTTGCTACTTTAGAGCATGTTGCTGAACCGGGTACTTTAGGCTTCACCTTTATTAAAGGTAAAGATGTCGACAAGAAATATGCTGATGACGCTCAATTAGAGCGTGACGGTATGAAGGTCTACAGCTTGCGTGGACAAGGTAACCTAGGTGTTGAGTCTTTGTTTTTGTCAGCTGAGTATGCTTGGCAAGATAAACGCAGCAATAACAATAATGCTTGGTATCTTGAGGCAGGCTGGACGTTTCAAGATGTTAGATGGTCGCCCACGTTAAGCTATCGCTATAGCCGCTTCAGTAAAGATTATGATCCGCTTTTTTACGGCTTTAGTCGTGGTTTTGGTACGTGGTTTCAAGGCGAAGTTGCAGCGAATTACGCGGGCCCTTTTAATAGTAATGCAAAGGTGCATTTTGTTGGCTTAACAGCTGAGATACATGACAGGCTCGGACTGGGTTTACAGTTTTTTGACTTTTCAAGCATTGATCGTAGCTTAGGTGACTTTTCAGGTAACGAAGTGGACTTGTATTTGGAATGGCAAGCGCACCCAAGGCTCACTGTGATGCCTTTGCTAGGTCTGTATAAGCCTAAGAAAAGTGCAGAGCAGGGCGGTAGTCAACTGAGCGGAAGAGGGCATAACTTGTATAGTCAGTTGATTTTCAGTAGTAGTTTTTAAATGAGAATCGCCTTATACGGTATGTTCTGTATGAGGCGATTGAAGGAGAATTAAACATGCCATCTGTGATTGTTCTCGGAGCTGGGCCTGCCGCTGTGGTCTGTGCTTTAGGCGTGCAGCGCCTTGGCTATTCAGTCATTGTAGTCAGTGAGGCAAGGCGATTCTCTGCTGTAGAGGGTGTTTCGCAGCGTGTTTTAGAGTCTTTACAGCATGCAGGGCTGTGTAATGTGCTGGACACTGTGGAGCAGGCATGTGTTCGCTCAGTGTTATGGAATGGCGAGTATAACGAGCAAAATCATGAGTATTTATTAGATCGTCCACGCTTTGACCAAGCTTTACGTCAACAACTGCAAGACGCAGAGATTCAACTCGTAGTGCAGCGGGTGTTGCGTGTGCACAGCACAACAGAAGGGCATCGAGTTCAACTGGGAGACGGTCAGGTTTTAACTGCTGATTTTTTGATTGAAGCTCGTGGTCGCCAAGCCCCTGGGTCAGGCAAGAAAATACGCGGACCAGAAACGTTAAGTTTATTGAATCGCTGGCAAGGCCCACCACAAACTGTCAAAACGGCTTTACACAGTCATTCTGACGGCTGGAGTTGGATGGCGCGATTAGCAGATGGGCGCTGCTACTGGCAGCTGACTTTGGGTGTTGCCAGTGCGCAGTTACCGCCCAAGGAGCGCTTGCTTGAGTATTGCCAGCAGCGACGGCAATCAAGTTCATTTGCACAAGATTTTTTTCAGCAGCATAAGGTGCAAGATATAGATCTACATGCGCGCAGTAGCAGTTCCACGCTGTGCCACGAGAGCAGTGGTAGTAATTGGTTGCGTATCGGTGACGCAGCTATGGCTGTTGATCCATTATCAGGTAATGGCATTTTTCAAGCGTTATCCTCAGCCTTACAAGCTCCGGCAGTGTTGTATACGCTTTTAGAGAAACCACGGGATGCAGCGCTGGCAAAAGAGTTTCATCAGCAACGCATTGAACATTTGTTCTTGCGCTTTGCTCGTTTAGGGCGTGACTTCTACCAAATGGAACAGCAGTGGCCAGACCAACCTTTTTGGCAGGCGCGGCAACAATGGCCCGATCAACAGCCGATGCATAATGAACCTGATTTTAGTCAGTTAAAATTAGCGCATCGTCCGGTTATTGAAAATGGAAAAATAGTTTCGCGTGAGGTTGTTATCAGTCCTGATCAACCGCTAGGTATGTGGCACCACAGTGGCATTGCCTTAGCGCCGATGCTGCGTCAGTTACGAGAGCAAGGCTTAAGTGGTCTTCTAGGGCAATATTCAGCTATTGAGCAAGGCTATATCAAGAGCTGGCTTAGGCAGCAGGGTTATTTTGCTAGTAGCTGAGAGATCTTTGCAGTAGTAAAGTCTGCTGAGTTTTGCTGTATGGAGTTATAGATATTGTGATGGAACATACAGAGCTAAACATTGCTATGTCATTACAATATTGATTTCTTAGGCGTTGCTTTATATTGTATACCGTCAATCAGATGCATTATTAACGTTTAAAGAATGATTTTAGCTGTGCTGCGTGTTCGCTTTTTAAACGCTTGCACATGCTCAGCACATATATTAAGGATGATAGATGAAATCACTACTTGTTAAGTTTGGCTTGTTATTCATTGTTGCACTGCAATTAAGTGCCTGTTCCTCAGGGTTTGGTATCGATGGTCGGCGCGGTGTTTCCAGCAGTTTGGTTGACTATTTATACCCCGAAGGGCAAGTGCCACCTAAGTATGAAGAAACTGTGCCGCATCTGCGTTTACCTTTAACTGTGGGTTTGGCTTTTGTGCCGAGCGAAAAAAACAGTGCCTATTCATTGCCTGAAGCGAAAAAGATGCAACTGCTTGAGCAGGTCAAGCAGAAGTTTAGCGGTTTGGACTATGTGCGTGATATCAACATCATCCCTGATACTTATATGCGCTCAACTAAAGGCTTTGAGGGCGTTGATCAGATCGCGCGTTTATATGGTTTAGATATTATGGCACTGGTGTCATACGACCAGGTGGCGGTCAGTTCAGAAACTAAAAGCTCGCTGCTGTATTGGACTATTGTTGGTGCTTATTTCATTAAGGGTAACCAAAACCAAGTTACGACTTTTGTAGATACGGCGGTGTTTGATGTCAACTCGCGCAAAATGCTATTGCGTGCACCGGGCGTCAGTGAAGCTAAGCGCTCGTCCACCTTGGTTGAAGTGGATCAGGTGAATCGAGCGGCACGCGGTGAAGGTTTTGAATTAGCGATGGCTGATATGTCGACGAACTTATCAGTTGAGCTGGATCGTTTTAAAGTAAGAATTAAACAGGATAAGAGCGTGCAAGTCTCGCGACGTGAAGGCTATAGCGGTGGTGGCGGTGCGCTGCAATGGCCGCTGGTGATGTTGCTGGCTGGGCTGGCGCTGTTGCTTGGATTTAGACGGATGCGCAGTGTCGGCCGCCAGCAAAGCTAATCTTGTCGGCGTTGCGCTTTTTGTTCTGGCGCTGTGCGTGTTGCAGAACTTTGCTTCGGTATTGGAGTTTGATCGACAACAGATCCTTGCAGGGCAAGTGTGGCGGCTGTGGACAGGGCATTTTGTTCATAGCCACGCCAGCCATTTAGCGCTGAACGCTATTTCTGCTGTTGCGCTGTATTGGATTTTTGCGCCGCGTATTGATGCATTTGCGTTGTGGTCCTACGGATTTTTATTTTCTTTTCTAATCAGCATTGTCTTGCTGGGTCTATATCCAAACTTGGCGTGGTACAACGGCTTGTCTGGGCTGCTGCATGCGTTTTTTAGTTGTATTTGCGTGCACTTAATTCATACACAAAACCGATTGTATAGGGTTGGGTTAGTCGCCGTTTGGAGCAAAGTTTTGCTTGAAATGTGGCGTGCTCACGGCGGGTATCAAGGTGAGATGGAAGGTATGGCGATTATCATCGAAGCACATTTTATTGGTGTAGTGGTAGGGACGTTTACTGCTGTTAGTTATTTAATATCTAAGCGAATAGCAGGTCTATCCAGTTAGAGCTGGCTGAGTGGTTACACATCGGATTCCCTGTAGCGCTTAGTTTTGTGTGCAACATCACATAACTCAACTTAATTTTGACAAGCTTAGAAACAAGACTATTTTGAATTCTGTAGCCGTTGGGTAACAACTGTAAAAGAGATACAGGCTGCACGAATTTAAAATCCACAAGGAAGGTGTTTCTATGCGTAAAAAAATTATTAATACACTCTTAGCTGCAGCTCTCGGTGCAGGTAGTTTATTTGCTATCGCTGCTGAGCCTACAGCACAAACAGGTGCACAAGCCGTGGCTATGATTGAGCAACCGGTTGTCAATCTTAATACCGCTGATATTGAGACGCTTGCGCGTGAACTCAATGGTGTGGGTGCAGCTAAAGCGCGCGCTATTGTTGAATACCGCGAGGCTCATGGTGAATTTGCCATGGTTGATGAGCTTCTTGAGGTTAAAGGAATTGGTATGGCGATACTTGAGAAGAACTTAAGTAAATTAACAGTTAAATAAACTGCGGGAAGGAGACTGGCTTCGTGTCACAGCGAGCAGTCTCCTAATGATGAATCAGTACGCGTATTTATGCAGGGCGTCCGCTAAATTCCAACTCAGCAATAGGGTCAATGCGAGCAAGAGTGTTGGCACAATTATTTGCCAGTGCTGTTTTCTCAACGCTGTGATGGGTTGTTTGACTTGGATAAGGAATAAGCTGACTGAACAGATCACACTGGCTAAGAGTCCGCCAGCTAAAATATCAGTGGGCCAATGCGCTGTTAAATAAACGCGCGATAGAGCAATAGACAGCGCAGGAATCAGTGCGGTCAACAGCCAAATGATGCGCCAACGCTGTGGTTGCTGACGACTCGCCAGCACACCGAGCACTAGAAAAAATGCAAAACCAGAAGCACTGTGGCCACTGGGGAAACTAAAATGTTGCAAGGGCTCAAGCAACACCGATGGTCGCTCCCGCTCAAAGAAGTGTTTTAGTACATAGTTACTGATAGCCACAGTGAATAAAGAGCCACCGGCAAAAAACAGCGCTTGGAATTGTCGTGATAACAACAGTACAGCACAGAGTAGTGCGCTAATAATAACCTGTGTAGAAAAATCACCTAAGCGTGTAATCACTACCATTGTATGGTCAAGCCATGGTGCGCGAATAAGCTGGCTGAGATCATGTAAATAGGTATCAAACACCGCTAAGCTCTGCCAATTCAGCATCAGAGCAAGCAACGCAACACCAAAAATGCTAGCGCTGATTAAACTGCTGGTTCGCCAGCCACGCAAGCAGCTGAAGATACTGATGGCTGCGCACAAACCTAAACATCCAAAAACCCATGCTGCTTGCAGCCAAAAGCCCGTTGGCGGGCTCAACTCTAATGCTGCACCGACCAGCCAGCCGGGCATGATATAAGCAACAGACCAGCCCGCAGCAGCGATAATGCTGACACTGGTAAAGCGCGCCAGTGGCATTGAGAGCATGCCAGCCATCAGCGGTAATACGGGGCGCAATGGACCAATGAAGCGCCCGAGCAACAAACTTAATGCACCGTAGCGATCAAAGTGGATTTCAGCGCTGGCTAGCCATTGTGGATGGGTGCGCAATAAAGGCAGTCGCGGTACTTTATGCTTGAAATGATACCCTAGAGCATATGAGACAAAGTCACCGGTTAAGCCGCCCAGCCATGCCAGCAATAAAATGCTTGGCAGACCTAAAGTGCTGCCGCCGGCAATCACAGCTAAACCAAACATTAAAACCACACCCGGCAAAAGAATGCCGACTAAGGCTAAGCATTCTAAAAAAGCGGTAATAAAAATTGCAGCAGCCAGCCAATAGGGGCTGCCGCTTGACCAGGTTAAAATGCTTTGTAGTATGTCATTCATTGTAAAAGGTACTTATATCTGCTGTGAGTAGGCCTTGGAGGCTCTTTTTTGAAATCACTGTTGGCTAATATTTAAAGTCGATTCGGATCTAAAGTGCGCCGTTTTATTGACATCAAGAGTGCAGCAACATTCAAACAATCGAGTGTAACGTTATTGCAGGGGGATTTCTAAAAGTTTTGAGGTGGCTGGGTCAGTGCTCGAGAGGCTATGTTAAAGTACACTTCCTTTCGTAGAATGAATGAATCCATGTTGATACCTTTTGAACAGTTATCTGCCGATACGTTGACCGGTTTAATTGAAGATTTTGTCACCCGTGATGGTATGGACAATGGGGATGAGACACCACTGGAAAAACGTATTGAGCGTGTGCATCGTGCGCTTGAAACAAAGCAGGCGGTGATTTTATTTGATATGGAAAGTCAGCAGTGTCAGTTATGTCTAAGACGCAATGTGCCTAAAGAGTTGCTGGATGATTTAGATCTGTTATCTGCGCAAGAACCGACTTCTGAGTAATTTCATTCTGAACTTGTATAGGTTAGGTTCAGTCTTATATATTAATTTTTTGCACTCCAAAAGGAGACGTTCCATGAGTCATAAATATATTACGGCAGTCTGTGCTGCGGTTGCAGTGATGGTTTTAGCCGGTTGTTCTTCGCCAACGGTGATCACCTTAAAAGATGGTCGTCAACTGGAGACCTCTGGCAAACCTAAATATGATGAAGACAGTGGTTTTTACCAGTTTAAACAGCAGGATGGAAAAACGGTACAGATCAATAAAGATGAGATTCACACCATCAAAAAAATGTAAAATATGACCATCCATGTATGGCATTTAAATGGGTCATACATGGGTGGTTGCAGTGTTTTAGCAGTGCCTTGTTTATTTGGTTTTAACCGCTTTAATCCAAGCAGGATCTAGTGTTTGCTGATCACTATCGATACCCAGCTCTTCCATCAGCTGTTTATGTCGATCAACCTCAAGGATCATTTGACTGGCTTCCCCTGTGTTGCCGTCTAATCGGTGCATTTGCATTAAGCCTAAATGATAAAAGCGTAATAATTTCATCGCATCAAGCTGCTGCGCCTCAACACCCACCTTTACGTTGTGCATCACATTGGTCACGCTCATTAAGCTGCGCTTGAGTTGCCAGCTGTAGACGTTGGCTGCCATCCAAGGCTGTTGACTGAAGACGGAGCGAACCAGTCCCGCAGTTATAACCACTCCGGCGATCACACCACTCAAATTGAAGCGAAAATTATCACCTCCCGCCTCACCAAAAAACATCACCAATAAGCTGGATAACAGCATGGCTAATGCCACAAACACGGCAATAATAATCCAGGTCGCTTTGCGCGTTTGTTGACGGTAGTCTTCAGGATTGACGCTGGCCAGTTTAAATAGGCGGGGTGACTTTTTCGCTGATGCATTAGGCATAACAGATACAGTTCTCACAGATTAAACGTGCGGCAATCATACAGCAGGGCGCTGCCTCAGCCTACCGTGTCAGTTTTACTCAGTGGACTGTATTAGTCTAAAACATACAAGGTCACGTAGGCTAGAACAGCATAGCGTCCCGTTTTAGCAAGGGTGACCAGCAACGTAAAACGCCAAAAGGGCTCACGTAAAACCCCAGCAATCAGAGTGATCGGGTCACCGACAATTGGCAGCCAACTCAATAGTAAACTCCAACGGCCATAGCGTTGATACCAATGCTGTGCACGTTCCAGTTGTTTTGCAGAGACCGGGAACCAGCGCCGGTTTTGCCAGCGCTGCAGTTGCGTACCCAGCCACCAGTTAATTTGCGAGCCGAGCACGTTGCCTAGCGATGCCACTAGTACCAGCGAATACACTGCGCGAGGTTCTAGAGCGAGTAGGGCGACCAGTGCGGCTTCAGATTGCATGGGCAATAAGGTGGCGGCAATGCAGGCAGACAAGGCTAGCCCTAGATAGCTGATCCAACTGAGCATCACTCAAACGTCCATTGTGGATCAATCACGCGCAGATCAGCAGTTCTCATTGAGTGAATAAATCCAGTTGTACAGCATCTTGCTGTTGTTGATCGAGTAAGCGCACACCGACACCTAAGAGTCGTACCGGTTTATTACCGCGCAGATAGGCAGTAGACAGCAGCAGGCGGTAACTGTCCAAGTCCATCGGTGCTCCCGCTTGCTCGATGGTGGTTTGCGTAAAATCGTGGAATTTGACTTTTACAAAGGGCTTCTCAGGTTGGTAACTGCTATCCAAGCGCGCTTGGCGCCGTGTTAACTCGTCTAGTAAACCTGGTAGATGTGCTTGGCAGGCTGATAAATCGTGCAAGTCTTGATTAAAGGTGCGTTCAACACTCAGGCTTTGCCGCCGACTATTAGACTCAACAGGACGCTGATCAATCCCGCGTGCTAAAGACCATAAGCGCTCGCCGAAGCTGCCAAAGGCTTTTGTCAGCGACAGCACACTGTGCTCTCGCAATTGTGCGCAATCATTAATCCCCATGCGCGACAGTTTAGCTGCAGTGACCTTGCCGACGCCGTGCAGCTTTTTCACCGGTAGCGCTAAAACAAAATCATCCGCCTCACCTGGCGTAATGACAAACAAGCCATTGGGTTTGCGCCAGTCCGAAGCAATTTTTGCTAGAAATTTATTGGGCGCTACACCTGCCGACACTACTAAACGCAATTCTTGCCAAATCCGGCTGCGAATATCTTTAGCAATTAAGGTAGCGCTGCCAGAACATATTTCACACTCGCTGACATCCAAAAACGCCTCATCCAAAGATAACGGCTCAATACAGTCAGTGTAGTCATGCAGGATATTATGAATCTGTTTCGAGGCGACTCTATAGGCCTCCATTCGAGGCTTAATCACTTCAAGGTCAGGGCAGAGCTTCAGCGCACGCGCCATCGGCATGGCAGAATGCACACCCCAAGAGCGCGCTTCATAGTTGCAGGTTGCCACTACTCCACGCCGATCTACCGCGCCGCCCACAGCAACAGCACGCCCATGCAGGCGTGGATCATCGCGCATTTCAATAGCGGCATAAAAACAATCAGCATCGATGTGAATTATTTTTCGCGAACTCAAAACCTCTGTAACCCCTATACACAGTGTCTGTACCGTCAGTAGCTTAACATCAGAGCGCTAAGAAACGGGGCTTTGCTGTATTTAAACTCAGTAAAGGTTTGACAAGGTTCAAAAACGCGCTATACTTTGCGCCGCGGGATGGAGCAGTTTGGTAGCTCGTCGGGCTCATAACCCGAAGGTCGTAGGTTCAAATCCTGCTCCCGCAACCAGATATATCATTAAAGCCTCAAGCATTTATTGTTTGGGGCTTTTTTGTATCTGTACTTCCTGTAACCCTTGTCCCATGCGCCATACGGCGCTCCTCTGTTAATCTGAAAATCCTTATTTTAATGTACTTTTAGCGCTGTTTTTGACTGGAAATAGTCGCAAAAAAGCACCTTAAATTTATTTTAAAAATTCCATGGCCCATATATGGCCCACCCGCGGCCCAATTATGGCCCAAATCAACATTTCTAATACTGCTTTAAAACCCTGCTTTTGACCTTCGGGAATTGCAAATCCATAGCCCAAACTAGGCCATGGATTTCAAGTTTCTTTAGCTTACAGCGTCCTGTTCTTCAGGGATGTACTCAAATAAATCACCGACATTGCATTCAAATAACGCACATAGCTTTTCAATTGCGTCTAAATCTATTCGTAAAGCTCGCTCATCGTATAGAGCTGCAACTGTATTGCGGTGAAGCCCTGTTTGCCTTGCTACATCTATAACCTTCAGTTTATGAGCACCCATTAACGTCGATAAATGACACTTGATCATACTGCCTCCCAATAAAAGCCCTTCT
>DATERS010000027.1:0-24164 GCA_035271365.1 Thiopseudomonas sp. | reverse complement strand
AAACGCGCTTCAAGTTCTGCTGGTGAACACTGCATCATAGTACGATCCTTCTTCAGAGCGCATCACATCCTGTTATGCGTTTATGCAGTGTAGTCAGCCGCGGCTAAAAAGCAAAAAGCGCCCTGATCAAGGACGCTGTTTTTAAAATCTATAGCTGCACATTATTTAAGGGTTTTTCACCTTATCCATCACTGACAGCTGACGGCTGGCATATAAAACCAAGCCATAGCTTAGCTTGTCATAGGTACGAAAAACCATCAGTAAACCTGAGCGTTCATCGGGAATTTTTACTGATGAACCGCTGATACGATCACGCACGGTTTCACCGGTTTTATACACCGCTAAAACACTACCGACCACCAAACCATCACGCGCACCTTTATTCAGGGTGACCACGTCAAACTGGCCAATTTGTGACACGCCACGTGGCACATCAAGAATCACACCATTAATCGTTCTTCTCGGCTCGCTCGGTACAAACGTTGCATCAATCATATGCTTTTGCATAGGAAATAAGCGATCAGCAACACGCACTTCTTGCGTAGTACGTGTCAGTAGCATGGTACTGACATCACGCTCTACGGCAACAATCTCACCACTGCCAATATCATCCGCGTTAATACCCAAAAACTCTTTAGTGACTGGATCGATATAGCTACGACCTTGGCGATAAATACCGTAATTAGCGTATTCCCTCACCTTACCACGCACATAAAGACGATCATTCTGACCACTGATCACACGCTCAGCATCACCGGCAACCACATAAGGTGCACGACTGAATTCTTTCTTGCTATTAATAATACGATTGCTAATCAAGAAGCTCTGAATCGCATCTAACGGAATCGTCGGAATTGCATCTGCCATTGGCGCTCGACGTACTTGAGGTGATAATTTAATTGTGCCACGATTGGCACCACGGTTAAGCATAATGCGCGGTTGGCCATCGATATAAACAAGGTTTAAGCGATCACCTGGATAAATCAAATGCGGATTAACCACCTGAGGATTAGCATGCCAAATCTCAGGCCACTTCCACGGCTGACTTAAAAACTTACCGGAAATATCCCACAATGTATCGCCCTTCACGACGATATGACTCTCAGGATGACCCTCTTTTAACTGTACTTGGGCTTGTACTGCCGCTGTGGCAAGTAGCAACAGAGCAAGTAATGTTTTCCTCATGCGGTGAATCCCTTTATCATATGTCGATATTGGAACGTTTTATGACAGTTCCAAAACCCAATTTTGGCTTTACAGCCAATTCTTTATTATGCTGCGTATCATAGTAGCAGTGCTTTCTTCTTTTATTCCATTAGTACATCACAAACACATATGGCTATTTTAAATATTCTTGAATACCCCGATCCTCGACTGCGCACCATTGCTAAACCTGTGGAGCAGGTCGATGATACAATTCGCACCCTGATTGATGACATGTTTGAAACCATGTACGACGCACCCGGTATCGGTTTAGCGGCGACTCAGGTCAACCAACATATTCGTCTATTGGTGATGGATTTATCTGAAGATAAATCTGAGCCGCTGGTGTTTATTAACCCTGAAATTGAAATGCTTACCGATGACACAGAGCTCTACCAAGAGGGCTGTTTATCCGTACCGGGATTTTACGAGGACGTCGAACGCCCTCAGCGCGTTAAAATCAACGCACTGGATCGTAACGGTGAAGCGTTTGAAATCATCACCGATGGTTTACTGGCGGTGTGCATTCAACACGAATGCGACCACTTAAACGGTAAATTATTTGTTGATTACCTCTCATCACTGAAGCGTAATCGCATTAAGAAAAAGCTTGAAAAAATCCATCGCCAGCAAAAAGCTTAATGTTTAATTAAGCCGCAACTGCGCGCTGACACCACTTCTGTATTTGCAAGGTAATTGTATGTCTTCCTCTCTACGTATTGTGTTTGCCGGTACACCCGAGTTTGCCGCCAGTCATTTACAAGCGCTACTCGATAGCGAGCACAGCGTTGTAGCGGTCTATACGCAACCTGATCGTCCATCAGGACGGGGTCAAAAACTCACCCCGAGCGCCGTTAAACAACTGGCTCTTAAGCATGATATTCCAGTGCTGCAACCGGTGAATTTACGTGGTCCTGAAGCGCAACCAGAATTGGCTGCCTTCAATGCAGATCTGATGGTGGTGGTGGCTTACGGTTTAATTTTGCCGCAAGTGATTCTAGATACGCCACGCTTAGGCTGTATTAATAGCCATGCCTCACTACTACCGCGCTGGCGGGGTGCGGCACCCATTCAGCGTGCCATTGAAGCGGGCGATAGCGAGAGCGGCATCACTGTCATGCAAATGGAAGCAGGTTTAGATACCGGCCCCATGTTGCTTAAAGTCAGCACAGCGATTCAAGCCACTGACACCGGTGGCAGCCTGCATGATCGTTTAGCTACGCTGGGCCCTGATGCTGTTTTACAAACTATTAAAGGCTTAAGCGAAGGCAGTCTAACCGCTGAAAAGCAGCTGGACGGTTTAGCCACTTATGCCCATAAGCTCAATAAACAAGCGGCGCTGATTGACTGGCAGCGCCCAGCCAGCGAGTTAGATTGCCAAATTCGCGCGATGTACCCGTGGCCGATTTGCCACACCACCTTGGCCGGTGAAACTTTAAAAGTGCATGCCGTTGAGCTAGCCGACGGTGAGGGTCAGCCTGGCGAGATTCTCAGTGCGGATCGCGAGGGCTTACTGGTTGCTTGCGGCGAACAGGCGCTGCGTCTGACTCATCTGCAATTGCCCAACGGCAAAGCGCTGGCCTTTAGTGATTTACTCAACAGCAAAAAAGACCTGTTCCAAGCCGGTCAGGTACTGGGTTTATGAACCCACGCCTCGCGGCAGCGCGTGCACTGACGGCGGTATTGGCCGGTAAAGCCTCATTGGCCAGCAGTTTACCGACACAATTGGAGCGCGTGAGCGATCGCGATAAAGGCTTAGTCCAAGAATTAGCATTCGGTACTGCACGCTGGCAGCCGCGCTTATCCATTTTAGCTTTAGAGCTACTGAGCAAACCTTTTCGCAAGGCTGATCAAGATGTCGAAGCCCTGCTGTTAATTGGTTTATACCAGCTGCTGTATACGCGTATTCCTGCACACGCCGCCATTGCTGAAACCGTGGGCTGCGCCACTGCTCTGAAAAAGCCGTGGGCAAAAGGCTTACTGAATGCGGTTTTACGTCGTGCCCAGCGTGAAGCGGAAACACTGCTACCCATCTTAGAAAAAGATCCAGTGGTGTTAACCGCTCACCCGCGCTGGCTACAAAAATCATTGAAAGCCTTTTGGCCGGATGACTGGCTGGCGATTTGTGCAGCCAATAACAGCCATCCGCCTTTGACTCTGCGGGTTAATCAGCGTGTGTCCAGCCGTGATGCGTATTTAGCACAGTTGGCTGAGTCTGGGTTTGACGGGCACGCAACCTCCTTTAGTAAAGACGGCATCACCTTAGTCACACCTTGCGATGTCACCACGCTACCCGGCTTTGCCGACGGCGCCGTCAGCGTACAAGATGAGGCGGCACAATTGGCAGCTGGACTGCTGATGCTAGAACCCGGACAACGGGTGCTGGACGCCTGTTGTGCACCAGGCGGCAAGACCTGCCATATTTTAGAAAGTGAAGCACAGCTGCAAGAAATGGTAGCAATTGACCTTGAGCCGCAGCGTTTAGAGCGTGTTAAAAACAATCTTCAGCGCTTAAAACTCCAAGCGACACTGCGCTCCGGCGATGCCCGCGCGGTTGATCAATGGTGGGATGGTCAGACCTTTCAGCGTATTTTACTGGATGCGCCCTGCTCAGCCACCGGCGTGATTCGCCGTCATCCAGATATTAAACTCACCCGCCAAGCCGATGACATCGCACCTCTGGCACAGCTGCAAGGTGAGTTACTCGATGCTCTCTGGCCGACCTTGGCTGACAATGGCATCTTGCTCTACGCCACCTGTTCAACCTTGCCGACGGAAAACACCGAAGTGATTGCCGCGTTTTTACAACGCACCAGCGATGCACAGGAACTGCCTTTTGCGGCCGCTTTCGGCAAAGCCCAACCGCACGGCCAGCAATTGCTCGCACACGTTGGCGGGCATGATGGTTTTTACTATGCGCGTCTGATCAAACAAGCACCAGCACAGCGCACCTAAGGGCAGCAGTATGAAAATTATTATTCTCGGTGCAGGGCAAGTCGGCGGCACGCTGGCAGAGCATTTGGCCAGCGAAGCTAATGATATTACTGTAGTGGATACCGATACTGAGCGCCTGCGTGACTTAGGTGATCGCTTGGATATTCGCACTGTGATTGGTCATTGCTCACACCCCACCATTTTGCGCCAAGCCGGTGCCGATGATGCCGATATGCTGGTGGCGGTGACCAATAGCGATGAAACCAATATGGTCGCCTGCCAAGTCGCACATACGCTGTTTCGCACGCCCACTAAAATTGCCCGTGTGCGTGATTCAGCCTATTTAACTCGCTCTGAATTGTTTTCAGCCGATGCAATTCCCATCGATGTATTGATCAGTCCTGAACAAGCAGTCACCAATCACATTAAGCGCCTAATTGAATACCCGGGCGCGCTGCAGGTGCTGGATTTTGCTGAAGGTAAAGCGCAGCTGGTGTGTGTGCGCGCTTACTATGGCGGTCCCTTGGTTGGCCAAGAATTGCGTCAACTACGTGAACACATGCCCAATGCGGAAACTCGTGTTGCGGCCATTTTTCGCCGTGACCGACCCATTTTTCCAACTGGCGACACCATTATCGAAGTGGATGATGAAGTCTTTTTTATTGCTGCTCGCGGTCATATCCGTGCAGTGATGAGTGAGCTGCGCCGTATGGAAGATAGCTACCGCAAAGTGATTATTGCCGGTGGTGGTCATATTGGTGAGCGCTTGGCGGAAGCGATTGAAAGTCGTTATCAAGTTAAAATTATTGAGATCAACGCCGCACGCTGTCGTTATTTATCCGACAGCTTAGACACTACCGTAGTTTTACATGGCAGTGCTTCGGACCGTGATTTATTAGTCGAAGAAAATATTGATGAAGCCGATATTTTCTTGGCACTGACCAACGATGATGAGGCCAATATTATGGCCTCATTGTTAGCCAAACGCCTGGGCGCGCGCAAAGTGATGGCGATTATTAACAATCCGGCCTACGCTGACTTAGTCCAAGGTGGCGCAATTGATATTGCTATCAGCCCGCAGCTGGCCACCCTCAGCACCCTACTCACTCATGTGCGTCGGGGTGATATTGTTAGCGTGCACTCTCTACGTCGTGGTGCTGCTGAAGCGATTGAAGCCATTGCTCATGGTGATCGTAAATCCAGTAAAGTGATTGGTCGTAAAGTCAGTGAAATTCAACTGCCTCCGGCCACCACCATTGGTGCGATTATTCGCAATGATGAAGTACTGATTGGCATTGACGATGTTGTAATTGAAGTCGCTGACCACTTTATTTTATTCGTGGTGGATAAGAAATATATCCGTGATGTAGAACGTCTGTTCCAACCGGGCCTGACCTTTTTCTAACCTCTACCCTGCGTAGCCTTTTAACGAGTAATCCCCATGCACTTTGCCGTAATTGGTCGAATTCTTGGCGTTCTATTGATGCTATTTAGCATCAGCCATGTGCCGCCGCTACTGATTGCTTTGTATGATAACGGTGGTTCCAGCGCAAGTTTTGCATGGTCATTTGCCATTACATTATTGACCGGTTTGTTTATTTGGCTGCCAGTGCGCCGTGCACGTGCTGAGTTACGCGTGCGTGATGGATATTTAATCACCGCGTTGTTCTGGATCGTACTGGGTTCGTTCGGGGCCATCCCCTTTATGCTGTCACCCAGCCCGAATATGGGCGTGGCTGAATCCTTGTTTGAAGCTTTTTCTGGGCTCAGTACCACCGGGGCTACAGTGCTCACCGGTATTGATCAATTACCGCGCTCAATCCTCTATTATCGCCAGCAACTGCAATGGCTCGGTGGTATGGGCATTGTCGTACTGGCCGTAGCCATTATGCCAATGCTTGGTGTCGGCGGGATGCAGTTGTATCGCACAGAAATGCCAGGGCCACTGAAAGACAACAAACTATCACCACGCATTGCTGATACGGCAAAAACCTTATGGATTATTTACTGCGGTTTAACCTTACTCTGTGCGCTCGCTTATTGGGCTGCAGGAATGAATTTATTTGACGCCATTGGCCATAGTTTCTCGACCATCGCCATCGGTGGTTTCTCCACCCATGACGCCAGTATTGGCTACTTTGATAGCCAACTGATTGAGTTGATCTGCATCTTCTTTATGGCTGTGTCTGGGATGAACTTTGCTCTACACTTTTTAGCCTTGCGCAGTCGTTCATTAAAAGCCTATTTAAAAGATCCAGAATGCCTGACCTACCTGAAAATTTTAGCTGTAGTGTTTGTTATTACCGCAACGGTTTTGATGATTTACAACCATCACGATAATCCTTTGCTGTCGATACGTTATGCCGCTTTCGAGGTGGTGTCCGTTGCCACCACCACAGGTTTTGGGATCACCGATTTTAGTGGCTGGCCAAGCTTTCTGCCATTTTTACTGCTCTACACCACCTTTATTGGTGCCTGTGCTGGCTCGACAGGTGGCGGTATGAAAGTCATGCGTGTCATGTTGTTATATCGCCAAGGTCAGCGCGAGATTCAGCGTCTACTGCACCCCAATGGCGTTTTCACCATTAAGCTGGGCAAACGCAAAGTTCCCGACCGCGTGGTTGAATCGGTCTGGGGCTTCTTTGTGGTGTATATGGTGACCTTCTTTACTTTGATGCTGGCCTTATTAGCCTGTGAACTGGACCCGATCACCGCTTTCTCTGCCTTGGCCTCTTGTATGAATAACCTTGGCCCAGCGCTGGGTGATGCCACTGCACACTACGGCAGTTTGCCTGCTACGGCGAAGTTGATTCTGAGCCTAGCGATGATCCTTGGTCGTCTTGAAGTATTTTCCTTACTGATCTTATTATCACCGGCGTTCTGGCGTTATTAAACAACAGCGTGGCAAGGTGTAGACGGCCTTGCCACGTTGCTGACTGCACTGATTATTCTTGGGCTAAGTACTCATCTTTTAAACGCACATAATTGCCTGCGGTATAGGTAAAAAACGCCATTTCCTGCTCGGTTAAAGCACGCACTTGCTGTGCGGGCCGCCCAACATATAAGTAACCACTCTGAAGATGCTTACCCGGTGACACTAAGCTGCCAGCCCCCAGTATCACCTCGTCATCGATGCGCGCACCGTCCATGACAATCGACGCCATACCAATCAAAACCCGTGAACCAATAGTGCAGCCATGTAGTAATACCTGATGGCCGATGGTGACATCATCGCCAATGGTTAATGGGTAACCATCAGGATTAAAGGAACTGGCATGGGTAATATGCAGCACGCTGCCATCTTGCACGCTGGTGCGTGCACCAATGCGAATATGATGCATATCACCGCGAATCACAGCATTGGGCCAGACCGAACAATCATCGCCTAAATGCACATCACCAATCACCACTGCGCTAGGGTCAATAAACACCCGACTGCCGCACTGTGGTAATGTTTTGTTATAGATTCTAATCGACATAATAGAAAACCCTAAGCCGCGTCGGCGCTAATGTGTATTAAGATAGACTCATTCTTGGCTGTACTTGGCCATCCATCTTTTGTATTTACAGGTATTTCCGTGACTGATCAAGCCAATCCCCTACTACAAGATTTTGATTTACCCAACTACTCTGCTATTCGTCCTGAGCATATCGAGCCAGCCATTGATAAAATTTTAGCTGATAGTCGTGCCGCGATTGCGCAGTTATTAAGCACAGCGCAACAGCCGACTTGGGACACTTTAGTGCTGCCAATGGACGAACTCGGCGCGCGTTTAGGTGAAGCTTGGAGTCCAGTCAGTCATCTCAATGCGGTCTGCAACAGTCCTGAGTTACGTGTTGCCTATGAAGCCTGCCTGCCCAAACTATCAGAGTTCTGGACTGAGCAAGGGCAAAATCGTGCTTTATTTGATGCTTACCAAGCTTTAGCCAGCAGCCCTGAGGCTGAGCAGTTCTCCATTGCACAAAAAACCATTTTAGAAGATGAGCTGCGTGATTTCCGCTTATCAGGTATCGATCTGGAGCCTGCTAAACAAAAACGCTATGGCGAGATTCAAATGCGCCTCTCTGATCTATCTAGCAGCTTCTCCAATAACTTATTGGATGCCACCCAAGCTTGGACTAAACATATCACTGACGAGCAGGCCTTAGCCGGTCTGACCGATTCTGCCAAAGAGCAAATGGCGCAAGCAGCACAAGCTAAAGAACTCGACGGTTGGTTAATCACCCTAGAGTTCCCAAGCTACTACGCGGTAATGACCTACGCTGATGACCGTGCGCTACGTGAAGAAGTCTATAACGCTTACAGCACCCGCGCTTCAGATCAAGGCCCGAATGCTGGCCAATTGGATAACTCGCCAGTCATGGCGGAAATCCTTGATTTGCGTTTAGAGCTGGCACAGTTACTGGACTTTAAAAACTACAGTGAATTATCACTCAGCACCAAAATGGCTGACTCCACCGAGCAAGTTTTAACCTTCTTGCACGATTTAGCCAAGCGCAGCAAACCTTTTGCTGAGCAAGATCTGGCCGAGTTACGCGCCTTTGCTGCAGAGCATAAGGTTAACGATCTCAACAGCTGGGATGTCGGCTACTTTAGCGAGAAACTGCGTGAGCAGCGCTATGACATCAGTGAAGAAGAGCTGCGCGCTTACTTCCCCATTGATAAAGTTCTGGGTGGCCTATTTGCCATTGTTGAACAACTCTATGGTATTCAAATCACTGAGCTGAGCGACTTTGATAGCTGGCACCCTGATGTGCGCCTGTTTGAAATCACTGAAGACGGCAAGCATGTGGGACGCTTCTTCTTTGACCTCTATGCCCGCTCGCACAAACGTGGCGGCGCATGGATGGATGGCGCACGCGATAAGTACCGTGCCTCAACCGGTGAGTTGATCAATCCGATTGCCTACTTAGTCTGCAACTTCACTCCCGCCAGCCAAGGCAAACCTGCCCTACTCACGCATGATGAAGTCACCACTCTATTCCACGAATTTGGCCATGGTTTGCACCATATGCTGACGCGCATTGAGTTTGCCGGTGCATCAGGTATCAATGGTGTGGCATGGGATGCAGTCGAGTTGCCTAGCCAGTTTATGGAAAACTGGTGCTGGGAGCCTGAAGGCTTAGCACTGATTTCTGGGCACTATGAAAGCCAAGAAGTACTGCCTAAAGAACTGCTGGATAAAATGCTCGCAGCACGTAACTTCCAATCCGGCTTAGGCATGTTACGCCAGCTAGAATTCTCTCTATTCGACTTTGAGCTGCACTGCAGTCACGGTGATGGCCGCAGCGTACTGGACGTATTACAAAGCATACGCGACCAAGTTGCAGTGATGACGCCACCGAGTTGGAACCGCTTTGCCAATAGCTTTGCGCATATTTTTGCTGGCGGTTACGCGGCAGGTTACTACAGCTACAAATGGGCAGAAGTACTCTCAGCAGATGCGTTCTCACGCTTCGAAGAAGAAGGTGTACTCAACCCAGTGACGGGCCGAGCGTTCCGTGATGCCATCCTTGCCAAAGGTGGCTCACAATCACCCATGCAACTGTTTATTGAATTTCGCGGACGCGAGCCAAGCATTGATGCATTACTGCGTCACAGCGGCCTTAGCGACCACCACGCGGCATAACAGACGAGATGACCATGAATACGTCAAGCAACACCCCGAATACTGAACCTAAAAAACGCTTTATCGCGGGTGCAGTATGCCCGGTCTGTGAGACCATCGACACCATTCGTATGTGGGACGTGGATGGTGTTCCGCACCGTGAGTGCGTGAGCTGTGGCTTCAGCGACACCTTAAATGCAGAGGGTAACTCGATACCTAACGAGATACCCACTCGCGTGAATACCAGCGCACTGCAAGCACCTAAGGCCAAGGCTGGACAAACGATGCAGTTTTTCCCTAACCCAAAGCTGAAGAAAAAAGACTAAGCATCATCCATAAAAAACGGCCCTAGGGCCGTTTTTTATTGTCTCAGTTAGCAACCTTAGCAAAAGGTTCTGGACGTGGTGTATTCGGTGTAGAAGGTGGCAGCATCGGAATCGCAAAACTTGGCTGATCGCCCGTTAAGCTTTTTAAGAACGCTGTGATCTGATTGATTTGCTCTTTCTCCAGCTTGCGGCCCAATTGCAAACGCGCCATCACATCAACCGACTCCGCTAAATCCCAATAGGCACCATCATGGAAGTAGGGGTAGGTTAATTCTACGTTACGCAAAGTTGGCACCTTAAACTTAAAGCGGTCTACATCCTTACCGGTTAAGCCGGCAACACCTTCTGATGGATTTGTTGTGACGTACTCTTCAAATAAACCCATTTTCTGAAAGGAATTACCCCCCACTGCTGGACCGTTATGACAAGCAGTACAGCCCACCTCTTTAAACAATGCATAACCCGCTTTTTGTTCAGCAGTTAACGCATCTTTATCACCTTTGAGCCACTGATCAAATGGAGCATTGGGCGTCACCAAGGTTTTTTCAAACTCAGCAATGGCATCAGTCACTTCATTTATGGTAATTTTTTCAACTTTGTAGATGTCTTTAAATGACTGCACATACTGTGGAATGGAGGTTAAAATACCCACGGTCAAATCATGGGTAAAGCCCATTTCCATCGGATTCTCAATCGGGCCACCGGCCTGCTCTTTTAGGTCAGCCGCACGGCCATCCCAGAACTGGGCTAAGTTAAAACTAGAATTCAACACGGTCGGTGAATTAATGGGGCCTTCTTGCCAATTATGACCAATTGAAGTCGGTAAGTTGTCACTGCCACCCATGCTTAAGTTATGGCATGAGTTACAGGAGATAAACCCAGATTTAGATAAGCGCGGATCAAAAAACAACTGTTTACCCAACTCCACTTTAGCGGGTTCGGTCACTACAGCAGGTTCAATCGGTTGAATAGGTTCGTTTTTTTGTGGCGCAGCAAAAGCACTAACAGCCATGCTTGCAGTTAGCGCTAATAAAGATAGTCGAAGCATCAATTTTTCCTCCGTGGAAATTAATTTATTACTTATGCTTAGAATGCTTGATAGCACATTCACGCAGCTTGACCCGCATCAATGTACTACGTCATAGGCTACATTAAATAATACGACTGACCTGAGTAAAAAACTATTGAGCCATTTTTTGCGCACTACACGCACGAGCTACACTGGCAGCATCCAATTCCTGCATGGCTGTGTATTGGCTGACAAACACTTGCCCACCAAAGCGCTGCAGAAACTCTGAGCGGTGCAGTTGATCCATCACTGGGCCTTTCACCTCAGATAAATGCAATTGCACATCAGCCGCTTTTAAGCGCTCAGCAATGGCTTCCAAGCTGTCCAAAGCACTGGCATCAATCAAGTTCACACCTGAGCACATCAGCACTAAGTGCTTGCACTGCGGGTATTGCACCATCAACTCAATAATGCGCTCTTCCAAATAGCGCGCATTGGGGAAGTACAAGCTTTCATCCACGCGCAGCGATACTACAGTCTCACTTTGAATAACAGAAAAACGCTCGATATTGCGGAAATGCTCACTGCCTGGTAACTGCCCCACTACTGCACTGTGCGGACGACTGGTGCGCCACAAAAACAGCAGCAGCGATAAGCTCACACCCATAATAATACCAATCTCAACGCCCATAAATAGCACGCCAATCATGGTGGCTGCCTGTGCAATAAAGTCTTGTTTGGAGAAGCGCCAGGTGCGTTTCAGCGACTTTAAATCCACCAGACTTAATACCGCAACAATAATGGTCGCCGCTAATACCGCATGGGGTAAATTATGGAACAGCGGTGTAAAAAACAATGCTGTCAGAGCAATCCCAACTGCGGTTAACACACCCGCCATCGGTGTTTTGGCACCGGCATCAAAGTTAACAATCGAACGTGAGAATCCACCTGTAACAGGGAAACCACCACTGACAGCCGCTGCAATATTTGCAGTGCCTAAACCAACCAACTCTTGGTCAGGATCAATGCGCTCACGGCGTTTGGCCGCCAAGGTTTGTGCAACCGACACCGACTCAACAAAACCGACCAAACTGATCAATAATGCAGCAGGTAACAGCTGAATCGCTAACTGCAGATCCATGGTCGGCATACGTAAGGCCGGCAAGCCTTCAGGGATCGCACCCACCACCTGTACACCATTATTGGCCAAATCACCCAGCGTCACCGCTAAGACAGACACAAGAATGGTCAGCACCGGACCGGTTTTGGTTAAGCTATCCGCCCAACCTTGCGAGCAACCCAAGCCCAATAGCATGCCTTTTAATCGGGTGCGCACCAACTGTAAAAACAGCAAGCACAAGCCACCAATGATTAAGGTAGGAATATGTATCAAGGGGATCTGGGCAGCCAGCGACGGCACTAATTCTAATACCGTTTGCCCTTGCGCTTTGACCCCTAAAATATGCTTTAACTGGCTTAATGCAATCAGTAAACCTGAGGCGCTGATAAACCCAGAAATCACAGGATGACTTAAAAAGTTTGCTAAAAATCCAAGGCGCAATACTGCCATCAGTAGCAGTATCAGCCCTGACAACGCAGCTAACAGCATCGCCGCACCAATATATTCTGCTGATTCAGCAGCAAACATCGGTCCTAAAGCCGCAGCAGTCATCAGGGAAATTACCGCAACCGGGCCCACCGCCAGCGTGCGACTCGAGCCAAAAATAGCATAGAGGATCAGCGGTGTAATACTGGCATACAGCCCAGTAATAGGCGGTAATCCCGCAAGCATCGCGTAGGCTAAGCTTTGCGGAATTAACATTAAGGTGACAATCACCGCGGCTAAACCATCTTTACCCGCGGTGGCTTTATCGTAAGAAGCGACCCAGTCTAGACAAGGCAGCCAACGTTTTAAATTCACTCTTTTTTCCCTGCATTATAATCACATGCTGGATCAGCAATTGAGGTATGTGGCTCATGGTCGAGAATCACTGGTTTAGCCAACCACTCACGACCTTTGAGCATCATGTCGAAGTAGATATAGGGCATAAAGCGCGCTTTGAGCTCCCACGCCGAACGACGGGCAATCGTTGGATCCAGTGGGAAACTGGGTAACAGTTTTCCACCATAACCAAACTCCGCCATAATCGCTTTACCGCGTTCAACCACCAGCGGGCACGCACCGTAACCGTCATAGACTGCACGTACGCCGCGCTCAGTCAGTACAGAGATAATGTTTTCTGCAACCACAGGCGCTTGTTTACGTACTGCAGCGGCAGTTTTTGCGTTGGGCGTTGAACACACATCACCCAGACCAAAAATATTGCCAAAGCGCGTATGACGCAAGGTATCGTCGTGCACTTCCAGCCAGCCATCGGCGTTAGCCAAAACACTCTCGCGAATAAAGCGCGGTGCGCGCTGCGGTGGTACCACATGCAAAAAGTCGAACGACTTCTCAACACGCTGCTGATTGCCCTCGGCATCAGTCACGTTAAACCACGCCTTACCTGCAGGACCATCCACTTCAACCAAGTTGTGTTGGAAGTTCAGTTGAGCATTGTATTTTTTAACATATTCCATCAGCGGTGGCACAAAGTCAGCGACACCAAATAGCACACCACCCGCAGTATAAAACTCAGTTTCAATATTGTTTAATACGCCTTCTTTCAGCCACCAGTCTGCCGACATATACATGGCTTTCTGTGGTGCTCCAGCACATTTAATCGGCATCGGTGGCTGGGTAAATAACGCACGGCCTTGACGTAAGTTCTGCACTAACTGCCAGGTATAGGATGCAAGATCGACCATATAGTTTGAAGTCACACCGTTTTTACCTAAGGTTTCACGCACCCCTTTAATGGCATCCCAGTGCAGTTTTAAGCCTGGGCACACAATCAGAGTGCGATACGCCAACTGACGACCATCTTCAAGAACAACAGTGCTCTTTTCAGGTAAAAACCCGGTCACTGCCGCACGAATCCACTGCGCTTGCTCAGGAATGCATTTAGACATCTGGCGTTCAGTTTGTGAGCGGGTAAAAACCCCTGCTCCGACCATGGTCCAGCCCGGCTGATAATAGTGCTGCTCACTGGGTTCAATCACACCAATACGCAGACTTGCATCGCGGCTCAATAAGCTTGCAGTGACCGCACAACCTGCAGCACCACCACCCACCACTAAAACATCATAGCGATTATGGTGTGCGCTATGAGTTGGATTAGGCGTCAGCACATCCTCTGCGCTGAGTTGCTGCAAGCGCGGCAATAAACCTGTTAAGTCATAACCCGCCACTTTTGCTGCATCCACAATGGCCGCAGGATCAAGGTGATGCGCTTCACTCAGCGCCCATAAAGTGGATGAGCGAGTACCGGTACGACAAAAAGCCAGCACAGGTCCTTTTACCTGCGCCAACAATTGAGCAAAGTCTTTGATCTGCTCATCGGTTATTTGTCCTCCCACCACAGGTAAATAATGGTACTGCAGGCCTGAAGCCTGTGCAGCAGCGGCAAGATCAGCATTATTAGGCTGATCATCTCCTTCATTATCAGGGCGGTTATTAATCACTGTCAGAAAGCCCGACGAAGCGACGGAAGCCATATCTGCAGGTTGAATCTGCCCAATTACGGATAAAAAAGGCGTAAGTTTTTTGACTGCTTCCATCGATGTATCTCCTTAACGACTACAACGCATTGAGTGGTATTTTTAAGTAGCGTACACCGTTATCTTCTGCCGGTGGTAGATCACCTGCACGCATATTTATTTGCACTGATGGCAGAATCAAAGTGGGCATCGATAAGGTTGCATCACGCGCGGTACGCATTGCCACAAATTCATCTGCAGTAATACCTTCACGTACATGAATATTACTCTGGCGCTCAGCAGCTACAGTGGTTTCGTTGCAATACTCAGTACGTTCCGGTGCTTTATAGTCATGGCACATAAACATCCGTGTGCTATCAGGCAGTGTAAATAAACGCTGAATCGAGGCATACAAAGTGCGTGCATCACCACCGGGGAAGTCACAACGCGCGGTGCCGTAATCCGGCATAAATAAGGTGTCACCAACAAATACCGCATCACCAATCACATAGCTTAAACAGGCTGGCGTATGCCCGGGTGTATGCATCACTTCGACTGTGAGCTCACCAAAGGTTACGCTGTCACCTTCGCTGAGTAAGCGATCAAATTGGCTGCCGTCAGTCGCGAATGCCTCTCCAGCATTAAAGATCTCGCCAAACACTTTTTGCACAGTCGTAATATGTGAGCCAATCGCCAGTTGGCCACCCAACTCCTGCTTGAGATAAGGTGCAGCAGACAAGTGATCCGCATGCACATGTGTTTCTAAAAGCCACTCAACTGTCAGCTGATGCTCACGTACAAAAGCGATAATTTTATCAGCGCTTGCAGTGTTGGTACGGCCTGAGGCCGGATCATAATCCAGTACTGAATCAATGATCACACAGGCTGAAGAAGTCGGGTCTTGCACGACATAACTGTAGGTATAAGTGGCGGGGTCAAAAAAACTTGTAACTGTAGGTCGCATAGTACCGTCCTCACAGACATATCAAATAAACATGTATTTGATCATACACAAGAAAAAGGAATATGCTTATAACAATTTAGAATATACCGTTAACAGCTCATATTCCAGAATAAAAAAAGGCACCGCGTGGGGTGCCTTGATGATCGCGTGATACGCAGCTGCTATTTCTTACTGCAGCCTTTAGTACCACAGGTATTTAAACCAATCACGCTATACAGTGGGCAGTTACCAAGTGCACCAGTAACCACTGGAATCACACCCAACCAACCCCATACACCCACTGTACCTGTCAGAGCCAGAGCAATAAGCACCAGCCCTACAATAATTCGTACAGCACGATCAATAGTTCCCATATTGCTTTTCATAATAATTCCTTCCTCACTGCTGCTTTTAGGATGTTACACAAGCAATATACTATACAACACGATAAATTGTTTCTACTGATCTACTTTTTTTGTAAAGTAATATTTGAGGCTATATTACTCAGCAGCAGGACAATACATCGTATATAAAGTTTCAATGACAGCTAAAGCTTGTGGGCTACTGATACTGTAATAGATTTGCCGACCGTCGCGACGTGTATCCACCAAGCCTTCACGGCGTAGCACACCCAGTTGCTGAGATAAGGTCGGTTGCACAATACTTAGGCGCTCTTCGAGCTCGCCCACATTCATCTCGCCATGCACCAACTGGCATAGCAGCAAAAGACGATCAGGATTACCCAGCGCTTTTAATAGCTGCCCTGCAGCAGCAGCGTTATCACGCAGTTGTTCAATATCGATAAAAACAGCCGAGTCACTCATTTACTACACCCCAAATCAAGTCATCGCAGCATTGGTTTATAGACTCCAAGTTAAATTAAGCTTGGTATGCCTCAAAAAATACGCGTTTTATTAGCGACTTATATTACCCTGCTCTATGCATTACCGAAACGAGCATATGCATCTAAGCGTATAATACAAAAAAACATTTAACCCTTAAGTATATTATATGCCTGCAGTGGACTGACCCATCTTGATGTACAGCAAGAGTTACTCTTTAACTTTTTCTGGCACAGTCAGTGCCCAAACGAAACCCCATAATAAAGCACCCGCTCCCAGCCAGAATGCACCTTGCAGAGTACCGCTAGCGGCTAACCATTGCGCCGTCAGCCAAGGCCCTGTGAGCTGGGTAAAACCATAGAGTGCAACCAGAGCCGCTGATAAGCGTGGCCCCTGATGCGGATGCAAAGTACGTGCTAAGCGTTGGGTTAACAGTACCGTACCTAAAAACGTACCACCGACCAATATAGCGCAGAGCACCACACCCCAAGCCGCGGGTAATAACAACACCGCCAAGACACCCAGCAACTGCAGAATATAATTTAAACGCAGCGCCAGCGCATCACCCATACGGGCACCCAGCTTGTTCCAAATCCACGGTGCCGGCAAAGTGGCTAACGCCACCAGCAACCAACTGCCATCGATCAAAAAGCTGCCCGGCTCAACGTGTAAACGGGCCAGCATCGGTAAAAACGTCATCGGCAAGATATAACCTAAGCCAGCGCCCGCATAAGAGAAAAACAGCGGCGTACTGGCACGGTCAAAGAGACGCGTTGAAGGTGCGTGCCCCTGATCTTTAGGTAAGACAATAGGCGCTGGAATATCCAATACGGCCAACTGTCGCCAGCCCCACCAAGCTAAAGGCACGCTGAGTAAAAACGCCGGCCACCAGCGATCCGCCCCCTGCAACCATTGCGCTGGAAAAGCCACTAAAGCACTGGAGACTAATAAGCCCACCCCCACGCCCAGATACACTAAACCGCTGGCAGCCGCACGGCCATGGCGCGCCAACCACTCCAAAATTAAGGACGGAGCTTGCACAAAGACAATACCGTTAGTGATGCCGTTAATCAGACGCAATACTGATAACGCTTCAACGCTCTCAGCTTGTGTCTGCAATAAAGTGCTTAAAACGTTAATAGCCAACGCCCAGGGCAATACTGTATGAATCTGCGCCACACGATGCCAACGCATCGCCAACAGTGCGCCGACTAAATAGCCAAGGTAGTTCCAGCTGGCAACATCAGCGCCCTGCTTGAGACTCAGCACCCCATCTTCAACCAGCCAGGGCAACAAGGGGGTATAAATAAAACGCCCTAAGGTGTGCACCACCAGCAGCACCAATGCGCCAGCAACAATCACCCGTAACAGGTCTGGAGTTTTCTCAGTCATAGGTAGGATTCTTATTATTAATAACATCAGTGTGCAGGGCTTTGGCGCGCGACGCTTTGCGACATGAGTGGCAAAGCGTCGCAGCAGCTTTTATCCCTGAATCTTTGCTAAACAGGCGAAAAACTGTGCTCGCCACGCGGCCTGCTGCGGTAAAGCAATAAAGAACGGATTTAAATAACTGTCGCGCGCAGCATAGGTTAAAGGCTCAGCTTGCAGATTTAATACCTGGCCACCAGCACCTTCGAGCACTCCTTGGGCTGCTGCGGTATCCCACTGCGAAGTGGGCGCAAGACGTGGATACAGATCCGCTGCACCTTCTGCCATCTGGCAAAACTTCAGTGAACTACCGACATTGACCAAGCTCAGCGCTGGAAACTCTTGTGCTAAATCCTGCAGTAAAGCTTCTTGCTCTGGACTGCTATGGCGTTTACTTGCCACCACCACTAACTCATCCTGCGGCGCGGTGCGCATCTGCAAGGTACGCGTCTGGCCTTGCGCATCCTGACAGTAAGCGCCTAATTCAAGGCCACCGTAATACACAGCACCGGTGACTGGCACGCCAACCACGCCAAACACCACACCTCCCTGTTCAATTAAGGCGACATTCACCGTGTACTCATCACTGCCGCTGATAAATTCCTTGGTGCCATCTAAAGGATCGACCAACCACCAGCGCGTCCATTGCTCACGCTGGCTTAAAGGGATATCGCAATCTTCTTCTGAGAGCACAGGAATGCTGCTGTCTAACGCCGCTAAGCCTGCAGCTAATACTTGATGTGCGGCCATATCTGCTGCAGTCACAGGCGAATCATCCGCTTTAGTCTGCACCGCCACATCAGCCTGCCAGTAGGGCAAAGTGACTTGACCCGCAGCCTGCACTAACTCAAGTACAGCTGGCATCAAAGGATGCATCATGGCTGAAACTCTCCACGTTGCTGCAGTAAATCACGCACCACATACATCGCTGCTAAAGCGCGTCCTTCAGTAAACTGTGGATGCTCTAATAAGCCCACTAGATTACGCAAACTCACAGTATCCACCCGCATCAACTCAGGTTCATCACCTTCAAGGCGCGATGGGTATAAATCACGCGCCAGCACCACGGTAATGCATTGGCTCATATAGCCTGGCGATAAGCTCAGCTGCGCAATCACTTCCAGAGAACGTGCGGCAAAACCGGCTTCTTCTTGCAGCTCACGATTCGCCGCTTGTAAGGCATCTTCACCCGGATCAATTAAGCCCTTAGGTAATGACACCTCATAGCTCTCGCTGCCCGCGCAATATTCTTCGACCAACAGCACGTTTTCATCATCGCTCATGGCGACAATCATCACCGCACCTAAACCACCGGCTTTACCGCGCAAGCGCTCATACGTGCGCTCAACACCATTACTAAAGCGCAGCTGTAATTGTTCAACACGAAAAATATTACTGCGTGCCACTTCTTCACAGGTCAAGATGACAGGTTTTTCTCGCATAACAAAACTCCCAATACTGATACAGGTATCATAGCGCGCTTGAACACAGTTTTAGAGAGATTTAACCATGCAACAACTTCCTTGGGCGCAAATTGATACTGTTTTATTGGATATGGACGGCACTTTGCTCGACCTGCATTTTGATAATCATTTTTGGCTGCACTATTTACCACAATGTTATGCCGATAAAAACGGACTCTCACGCGCTGACGCCGATGCCTATTTACAACCCTTATTTGCTTCTTATACGGGCCAGCTCAATTGGTACTGCATGGACTTTTGGAGTAAAACGCTGGATCTGCCCATCAAGCAAATGAAGCGTGATACCGCGCACTTAATTGATCTGCGCGCCAATTCAGATGAGTTTTTAGCCGCCCTCAAGCAAGCCGATAAGCGCTGCGTATTGGTCACTAATGCGCACCGTGATTCCTTACATATCAAACTTGAGAAAGTGCATTTAGAGCCGCTGCTGGATGTGATTGTCAGCTCACATGATTACGGCTATCCAAAAGAAGATCAGCGCTTCTGGAACAGCTTAAGTGAGCAAATCGACTATCAGCCAGAACGCAGCTTATTTATTGATGACAGCTTACCGGTACTGCGCAGTGCTCAGCGTTACGGCATCGGTCATTTACGCGCGGTACTGCAACCTGACAGCCAAGGTGCGGATAAAGACTGTGCAGAATTTATCCCATCAACGGATTTATTAACTTTAGTCAGCAACTTATAAGCTCCGCTCGCTAGTCTTATGCACTGAGCTACTCATAACCTGAGAGAAGTCAGCACCACAGAACAAGTATTAGCCAAGCAGCCTATCCTGCTTGGCGCAATCAGCTAGAGGTCGAAAATATACTCAGGTTTGAGGATGTCTTTAAGCTGGTTGTAATTCAGACTTAAGCGTATATCGCCTTCCACATAAGGCCCTAAGATATAGGGTGGATAGCTGAAGGTCAGACCTTGTTCATTAAAAACAAAATTATCCGTCAGTAAAATTTCCGCCTGCTTGGATGCGCTTTCACCCAGCCAGCTCTGGGCATAATCGGCATAGTTTTGCTGATAACTTTCACGCAACGCTTCAAAGAGCTTTGCATGGGCGAAGGGTTGTAAAAGATCCGGCAACAGCAATTGACGCTGAGTGTTTAAATCAAACAACAAGTAGTTGATTTCATGCATACCATGCGCACCACCGGCATAGTCATAGGAGAACTGCTTAAAGCTGGCTAAATGATTGCGCTGCGCAATAAAGCGAATGCTTTCCAGATGGCTAAAAACTGCTAAATAAGGATCATCTGACTCACGTATGGCTTTAATTTCTTTATATTTTTCCGCCACCAAATAATTGGCGCGCTGTTGCACTTGCTGCAGATAGTTATCTAAGTCAGACGGCTGTTGTTGGGGCTCTTTTTTATCAGAAAAATCAACCCGTGCCAGCAATGCATGATCCAGCCAAGGCACTGAGGTGGTTTCTAGAGCGATACTCATTTCCACACAGTAATCGTGCTCTTTTTCTTCAACACATTTTTTCTGGTCAGTCACAGTCAACAACTGCGGCACAATCAAAGGTGTTTGCTGCACGGACTGAGTTTCTGTAGCGGCTGCGAAGGCGGCTATAGATAAACTACCGAGAACAATCCCACCGGTTAGTAAACGCTGTAATGCGTGCATCTTAAACACTCCCTTGATGATGTGCTGGAGCTTATTTTTTACTCTGCGTATCACGCCAAGTTAAATAGATGCGCAGATCAAATTCATACTGATGATACTCGGGCAGCATATGCTGGCATAGCTGATAAAAGGCTTTGTTATGGTCTTTTTCACGCAAATGCGCCAACTCATGTACGACAATCATCTGCAAAAACTCCGGTGGCGTATCGCGAAATAATGAAGCGATGCGTATCTCTTTTTTTGCCGTCAGCTTATTGCCCTGCACCCGCGAAATAGCCGTGTGCAAACCTAACGCATGGCGCAATACATCGAGCTTGCTGTCATACAGCACCTTGTCGATATTGGGCGAATTGCGTAGATATTGCTGCTTAAGATCAGTGGTGAACTGATACAAAGCTTTATCACTTTGTACGCTATGGCGCTCAGGATAGCGTTGCTGCCAGTAAGCACCGAGCTTATCTTGCGCCAATAAGGTGCGTACTTGGGCTTGTAAGTCTGGCGCATAGGCCGCTAAATATTTCAGCTCAGGCATTGTGACCCTGCTCCTCTTCATCTCAGCGCTTATTATTACCGCCCATACGAGGGAGGACTTACAGCGACATGGCTAAAACTCAGCGGCCGTCACTTACAACAACTCAACCGCTGCTGGATTACTGGCGAATACCTTCAACCGCCAAGGTCAACTCAACACTTTCCGATGCTGGGCCTAAATCAGCCGTCATACCAAAATCAGCCAAGCGCAGTGTGGTCTTACCTTCAAAACCGGCACGGTAACCACCCCATGGATCTTGACCCTCGCCAATAAAGTCAGCAGCAATCATCACTTCTTTGGTGACGCCATTTAGAGTTAAGTCGCCGATAATATCAGCAGTGCCTTCACCGGTACTGACGACACGAGTCGAAGTAAAGGTCGCCGTCGGGTGCTGACTGCTATTTAATAAATCAGCTTCTCGTAAATGTTTATCACGCTCAGCATGGTTACTGTCGACGCTGGCAGTACGCAAGATGACACTAACCTTGCTGGCCTCAGGCTGCGCTGGGTCATAACTAAAGGTGCCATCAAAATCTTTAAAGGTGCCATACAGCCAGCTGTAACCGAGGTGACTGATTTTAAAATTAACAAAGGCATGCTGCCCTTCTTGGTCAATTATATAGTCGGCTGCCAGCGCCGCACCACTGCTTAACATCGAACCTAATAACAACGCCGCAAGGGTCTTTTTAATCATTGTATGACCTCAATATATATTGAATAGATCAGCCATCATTGCTTAGGCGCACAGCCAAAGATACGTTTGAGCGTGTCATCACGATCCAAAACATGGTGCTTAACTGCAGCTAAGCCATGTAGCCCTGCTAAAACAACCAAACCCCACGCCATATAAAAATGGATCGCACCGGCAATATCAGCCTGATCAGGCAGCCCTGAGAAAAATGCAGGAATCTCAAATAAACCGAAGACACTGACACCACGACCTTGCGCTGTGGAAATCAGATAACCAGATAGCAACACGGTAAAAATAACGATATACAACAATCCATGGCCTAGACGACTGAAAAAGCGTACTCGTGGCGAATGACTGCTTAAGGCTGACGGTGCAGGTGAAAACAACCGCCATAGCACGCGCAAAAACATCAGCGCAAAGACCGTCACGCCAATGCTTTTATGCAAAGCAGGCGCGGTGCGATACCACTCACTGTAATAGGTCAGACCCGTCATCCACAGGCCCAAGCCAAACATACCGAATACCGCCACAGCCACCAACCAATGGATCGCGACACTGACTAAACCATACTGATTCGAAGAATTACGCCACTGCATGTAAACACTCTTATGTTGTTGATGACGACTATTGTAGTCAGACAATCTCGTAAAACGCTGCTAGATAAAAGAGCCCAATACACGCTTAATAGAAAAACCACACCTCAGCTAACCCAAATTTGTAGCCTTATTATCGACCTACTCTGATGCTGTAAGCTGATCAAAACCCCAAGCTTACCGATTAGATTCACAGAAAAGTGGGAATATCTTTAGTGAAGTTTGTTTGACCTAAATTAGGAAGGATGCCTATACTCAATTATTACTATTTTATCCTGACTAGTTTAGTGTTTTTAAACAAGGGGTAGAAAAATATAGGCTTCAGTATTGATTCCCTTGAGGCGAAATATTTTAACCACCAGACTTTAATCAAGTCACGCAAATACCAAGGAGATCATTATGGTTGCTGCATTAGTCGTTATCATTCTAGTTATCGTTATTATTAAAATAATCTAACTTATACAAAAAGCATGCCGTATTGGTTCGCCAGTGCCGCATGCTTTTTTGTGAATACACCCTGTGACCGTTGCGTTATTCATCATCTATCCAGTGGAATCAAGTACGACTCATTTTTCTCTAGAGTGCGAAATCTGATTCTCTTTTGCTTGAAAACTCACTCAAAATCGAATTTTACTATGCAGCTCGACGTTAGGAATCTGACCAAACTCTATGGCCAGACCCGAGGCCTTTCTCCAACCAGCTTTACAGTCAAAAAAGGCGAACTGATCGCCATTGTCGGCCATAACGGCGCAGGAAAATCCACGCTGCTAAAAATGCTCGCCAACTGGATTATTCCTGACAGCGGTGAAGTTAGCGTTGATGGAGTTGACCTAAGAAACAGAGCAGCAGTGGTCAAACAAGTCGGTTTTATCCCTGAAGACCCTAATCTGTTCGACTTTTTCTCCGTGCAATACAATCTTAAGCTCTTCGCTAAACTCTCCAATACACCCATGACACGGGTGGAAGACATTTTAAACGAATTCAATCTGCTGCCCTTTCGCAAAGCCAAGGTGCAGTCACTGTCCAAAGGTTTAAAGCAAAGAGTGAGCATCGGCCGTGCATTACTGGCCAACCCTTCTATTTTATTGCTGGACGAGCCCACTTCCGGGCTGGACTTTGAAACCACCCGCGAGATCTATCGTCTACTCAACAGCATGCATGACGCAGGCAAAACCATCCTGTTCACCTCGCACCGCCCCGAAGAAATCAAAAATCTAGCGACGCGGATTATGGTGTTGCACAATGGCCAGGTGATTTTCGACGGCCTACCGCAGGAATATTTCCAGTCTGATATTCATAAAGAGCTGTACGCATCATGAACAATATTCTAGTGCTGGCACTCAACGACCTAGCGATTGCCTTTAAAAA
>DATERS010000026.1:0-7315 GCA_035271365.1 Thiopseudomonas sp. | reverse complement strand
ATCGACCATGCAAACCATCTACGAACCCGTAGGGTGGGCATTTATGCCCACGCGCTCTCTGCATCATAATGTGCAAATGGTTCAGGTGTTTTATTGTCTGCAAGCGCTGTCGCAGGTATGACCTGCTCTTACAAAAGCGCTTATGCACACGTCTTATACGACTCCAATATCCTCGTGTCTCTATATCTTAATCCTGTAATTCCAACCAAATTGGGGCGTGGTCTGAGGGTTTTTCCATGGCGCGCAGTTCGTAATCAATCCCAGCATTGAGCAAGCGCGAGCGCAGTACGGGGGTGGTCATAATTACGTCGATACGCAGTCCGCGTTTGGGTGTGTCTTCAAAGCCACGGCTGCGGTAGTCAAACCAGCTAAAGCGATCATCCACGGTTGGATGCAATACGCGGTAGCTATCGTCTAAGCCCCAGTCTTTGAGATTTTGCAGCCACTCACGTTCTTGCGGTTGAAAGCTGCACTTACCGGTTTGCAGCCAGCGCTTAGCGTTTTTCTCGCCAATGCCAATATCAATATCTTCAGGCGAGATATTGATATCACCCATCACCACCAAAGCATCGTCTGGACTAAAGCGTGTTTCCAGTAAGTTCTGCAAATCAGCATAGAACTTCTTTTTGCCCGGAAACTTAGTTTCGTGTTTGATGTTTTCGCCTTGCGGGAAATAGCCGTTCATCACTGTTACAGGGTTGCCCTTGCTATCAGCATACACACCCCAAATAAAGCGGCGCTGAGCGTCTTCTTCATCTTCAGGGAAACCTTTGTGAATTTCTAAAGGGGGCAGGCGTGAGAGCAGCGCTACACCGTAATGACCTTTCTGGCCGTGGTAATGCACTTCGTAGCCAAGATCACGCACCATTTGTTCGGGGAATTGTTCATCCGCCACTTTGATTTCTTGCAGGCCAATCACATCCGGTTGATGGGTATTGATCAGTTCAGCAAGCTGGTGGGGACGGGCGCGTAAGCCGTTGATATTAAAAGAAATGAGTTTCATAAGAGCCCTTGTCTAAGTCTGGATATGTCCAGTCTAAAACACTCAGGCTTGAAGGGTAAGTCTTAACAGGGGTTGGCAGGGGAGAAGGTCGTGTGAATGCTGCAAAATCAACAGACTAGAGCGAGTCAGCCCCGTTGATCTTTTCAGTGATCAACGGGGTTTGCATTATCTGTTGTTCTGTTTAACCACGCCCGGCAGGTTATCCAGCTGCGAGGTGAGGAATGAACTGGTGCTATTGAGTTGCGAGACCAGCATATCCATCGCATTAAACTGTGCGAACAAACGTCCTTCCAGCTTAGCGACACGAGCGGTCAGCGTCTCACGCTCTGCATCCACACCCGATAAAGTGTTTTGCAAGGCTTTGGTACGGCCCGCCAGTACGCCGTCGCTGTCGGTGTAAGGCTTAACCTTACTGTCCATACGCGCCATCAAACCTTTATCACCGGTAAAGAAATCCTTCACCTGATCAAAGTTATTATCGACCGCGCTGTTCATTTTACCTGTATCGACTGCCAGTTTACCGTCGCGCTGGGTGGTTATACCGATATCCGACAGCAGGCGCATACCTTCACTGGTGCCGGGTGTACCCATTTCACTGCGCATGGCACTCATAAAGGCACGTACCGATGAGTCACCGACCAGCGCACCCACTACAGGTTTCTTATCTTCGCCGCCGACTGAAGTGACGCCAGTGAGCTTATCAATGCTGTCAAACATAGCGTTATAAGCATCAACAAATTCAGTGATGGATTTACGCACAGCGCCTTTATCTTCAGTCACACCCAGATTGACGGTTTCAAATTTCTCTAACGCTTCAGCTGATTGAGCTTTATTCAGTGTCAGCGTGACACCTTCAATGGCGTCTTCAATGGTATTGCTTGAGCTGCTCATTTTAATGCCATCAATGGCAAAGTTGGCATCCTTTGAGTAGCTGATCACTCGTGCAGCATCATCAGCGGGTGTTTCACCTGAGTTTTCTGCCGGCGGTGTAAAGGCGAGCTTTTTCAAGTCAGCAGATGCATCGTCCGATACGGTGACGTTAATATCATTGCCAGCGCCAAAGGTGTTTGAGCTGAGCACTAAACGCGAGCCGCCACCTTTGGGGTCACTGATAATACTAGCACTGAGGCCGCTGTCTTTACCGGCGGCATTGATGGCATCGCGCACATCACTGAGGCTGGCATCGGTCAGATCAATATCCAGCGCTTCTTCACCGACTTTAATGCTCAGAGTGCCGCTGCCTAGGCTGTCGCTGGCATTGGTTGTACTGGCGAGAGCGACTTTACTGCTTTGTGCCAGATTCATCACTTGCACATTGTATTTGCCGGCTGAGGCGCTGGACTCTGCTTTGATACTGACGATATCTGACGCACTCGAAGTCGCGCTGCGCTTTTCAAATAAGCTCACATCATTGAGTTTGCCGAGCGCAGATTGGAAGGTCGACAGTGCGCTACGGAACTGTCCGAGTCCTGACACTTTATTAGTGGTGGTTTTTTCAAGGCGGTCAAGTTGCGCGGTCTTAGGTGCGCTTTCTGCACCGACCATCGCCTTAACCATGCCACTGATATCCATACCTGAGCCAATTCCGCTAATTGCCATAACTTTACCCTCTGCGACCCTTTATTGACGCGTCGCTAGTCGAAAATGAAGATGTGGGATAACTAAGCAGATAACATGCCAGTCTCCACCTATGCAACGACACCAGCTTCCTAATCGGTGTGTCACACCTTGTACTCTCAGTGTACGCGATTACACCTTGCCGCTAAACAAGACACTGCGAATCTCCGAGAGATTCTCCGCTAGGCGTAACGCTTCTTCTGATGGAATCTGACGAATCACTTCGCCGCTGCCCACCTCGGTGACTTTTACAACCATACGGCTGCTGTCCTCATCGAGCTGGAACTGAATATTGTATTGTTCTGCTTGGACATACTCTTGCAATCCCGCTACCGCATCGAGCATTTGCTCGCGGTCCGGTTCGGGCGTGCTGTTGTTTGTGAGCGTTTGGTTTGCCAGTGGGGCGTCCAAAACACTGGAAACTTCGTTAGTTTTGTTTGCGGGCGATGTAGCTGTACCGGCAAACATGTTATTCAATGCACCGATATCCATGGGCTGTTCTCCAGATAAAACAAAACGGGGGAAGGGTTATCCCTTCCCCCGTTGGGTCACAACTGACTGACCTTAGCCTAAGAGGCTAAGAACGGCCTGTGGCAACTGGTTCGCTTGTGCCAACATTGCAGTACCAGCCTGTTGCATAATCTGGTTTTTCGCCAGGTTAGCAGATTCAGCTGCGTAGTCGGTGTCCATGATACGACCGCGCGCTGCAGAGGCGTTTTCGCCAATGTTTTGCAGGTTGCTAATGGTTGACTCAAAGCGGTTCTGCACCGCACCGAGCTTGGCACGCTCACTGTCGACTTTAGTCATTGCGCCATCCAATACTGAGATGGCTTGTTGTGCGCCTTCAGCCGTGGTGATGTCGAGGTTGTTGATAGATGACTCTACAACAACACCTTTATGCTCGCCTGCTGCTGTAGTTAAACCTAATGCAGCCAGACCTGTGCCGTCTGCGCCATCAGCAACAGTGAACTTCTTATCACCAGAGAATAACTCCAGAGTACCCTCTTTTGTTTTGCTCGCGCTAACACCAGTACTCGCTGTGTTAATTGCTGTAACGATAGAGTCTAAGTCACTGCCTTTGGCTAGTTTAATGTCCGTGCCGTTTAAGCTGATTGAGGTGTTTTCTTGTAACTTAGGCGCATTAGTACCAGCTGTTAAACCTAAAGACTTCAGTGAGCCTGCACCAGTCGAAGCATCGGCTAGCTTAATTTCTTTACCATCTGTTGAATTAAGTTGTAAGCGACCGTCGTCAGTGATTTTTGCTGTTACGCCTTCAACATCTGTAGTGATTTTAGCTGCAATTTGCGACAAGGTTTGACCCGCTTCAAAACTTATATCTTTGCCGTTAATAGCTATATTTGCTGTTTTCTCAAGGCCTAACCCTGTAGCTGTACCAGCAGCATTCAGTGGTAAGCCTAACTCTGTTAATGTAGCAGTAAGACCGCCGTCAATTTTAAAGTCTTTTTGTGAGCTGAGAACTAATGAACCAAGACCAGTTGCTTCAACAGAATCACCTAGTGAAGCCTTAACGCCAGTTAAATCGGACTTGTCGTTAATTTTAGCAGCAACTTGGCTTAATGTATCGCCTGCAGCTAGGCCTATAGAAGTGTCACCAATAACTATGTTACCTGCAGCCGCTAAGCCAAATCCCACATCTGTACTGGTTTTAGAAGCGCCAGCATTTATAGTTGCAGCTGCAACTGCATCTCCAAGTCCAGCGGCAGCAGTACCCGACTCGAGGGTGATCGCTATATCGGCACCGTTGTTAGTTAACTTTAACTTACCAGCGCCATCATTTGATGCTACTAAACCAAGAGCTTTGATATCGGCATTGTTATTGATTTTTGCAATACTTGTTTCAAGAGTGTCAGTTGCCTCAAAAGTGATTGCTGTTCCACCAAATCCGATTACACCTGCTCCAGCTGTACCGAGTGTTTGCTTTACTGTAGCATTTTCAGACTTAAGACTTATAGGGTCAGCCATAACTGGCTTGCCTACAACTTCAGCAGAAAGTTGATTAACTCCACCAGTCGCTTTAGCAGAACTATAGCTACCTTTCAACTCAGCAGCGCTTGTACTGCTTAAACCAAATGACACAGTTTCATTCGCATTTGAGCCAATTTGGAAGCTCAGATTATTCTGAGTGCCATTTAACAATTTCTGACCACCGAATGCGGTTGTATCAGAAATACGCGTCAACTCACCCGATAAAGAAGTGAATTCTTCTTGCAGAGCAGTACGCTCAGAGTCACTGTTCGAGCCGTTTGCAGATTGCAGTGACAGGTCACGCATACGCTGCATAATGTTAGTGGTTTCTTTCATCGCGCCTTCAGCAGTCTGGGCAATCGATACACCGTTACTGGCGTTTTTCACTGCAACGGTTAGACCGTTGATTTGGCTGGTGAGGCGGTTAGAAATTTGCAGGCCAGCAGCGTCATCTTTTGCGCTGTTGATTTGCGAACCTGAAGCGAGACGCTCAAGTGAGGTGGACAGTGCATTGGTAGAACCACCCAAGGTGCGCTGTGCGTTCAGGGAAGCAACGTTTGTATTAAGTGTTAAAGCCATGGGTAATTCTCCAATTTTACTGAAATATTGTTTGCTTGAGATTTAATGCACTTAATGTGCCAAGTTGGTCAAGCATCCACAATGTTGTTCTAATATCTATATCGGCGGGGTTGCGTGGAGCTTTAATCTTTTTTGCAAAAACTTTTCGCTGCGTCTTGATAGGTAACAAAGCGCCTGCCGCTGTTACAAAGGTTATCGGTAGGGGAGGGGAAAGCTTTAGGGTAAGGAAGGCAAAATTGTGGGGCGGTGGTGTCTGTAGGTGTTAAGTGGTGGCTGGGTGAGACTTTGTTGTTCTTGCTGAAACACCCTGCGTGAAGTCATATGCAGGGTGTTGTGGAGTTAGGGGGTAGGAGTTGTTGGTTGGCCTGTTAGGACTTCACAGGGTTCCAATTATTTAAATCATCAGCTTTGATGTCAGGCTCTTTAAGATCCAAAAGTATTGTTCTTGCTTGAACGATCATTTCGTTTGTGGTGATGGCCTTCTCTGTATGAGCAAGCAAAGGGAAAAGTTGGTTAATTAACCTTTTGTCGAGTAATAGAATGTTCTTCCAGTAAGTTGATTGGATTTCCCATCTTTGTTCGTTGGTTGTGCGACCCTCATGGTAATTAGGTCTAACCCATGAACTTAGTATTTCGGCAACTGCAGTGCTTGCTTCGCGTTGCTTCTGAAGCTTTAGTCGTTCTTCTGAAATCTCGCTGCGTTCAATTTTCAGCTTATGATCTAGATATATTTTTAAAAATATTCCTCCTGCACCGCCACCAAAAAAAGCACCAATTACGCCAGATATAAAGCTTGACCATTCCATTTTAATTCCTTAAGGCAATGCATCGTGTTAACTAGTTGCCCTAGCTACAAGCTAAACGTGCGGGCTTTTACGCTCGGTTTTAAACTGCTTTTGTACGTTGAGCATGGGTATTGTCAATGGCTATTACTTTTGCTCCACTCCCCCCCAGTGGGTCAGTTTTTCAGTTGCCGTTGACATTTGTGCCAAATCCCTTTTGGATAAAAAATTTCTTCATAATCTAGGCTACCTCCAAAACTCTCAAATACTTTGCCCCAAAAATCAACTGAGCTATTCACGGGATCAATAAGTAACTGCGTTCTATCATTAAAAATGTGATTTATAATATAAATCGCTGCACTCATACCAAAACCATTGTTTCGATAAATGCTAGGAACAAAAAACCTCGCTAGCTCCGGACAATCATTTTCATTATTACGCAAGTCGTATACAACTGCGTAAGCAGTCGACTTATCATCGCTTATTTGAAAGAAAGATCTATCAAACCGATCATAACCACTATTTATTTCATTTGTTTTACTAAAGATTTCTTCAATGACATCAAGGTCCATTTCTACAATAGTCATGACCTGCATGTTTAATTTACCCCCGAAAATATAACGCCTGCAGCATGCGAGGCTTTGTAGTGAGGACGCAACCGCAGCGGAAAAGACGTCGCTGTGCCTGCGATTGTTAGGCCTAGATGGACTTCCCCTAAAACACTAGACACTCCTTAAGTTAGAATAAACCTTTAGGAGAGCATCATGACAAGACAACGTTTTACACCTGAATTCAAAGCTGAGGCCATCAAACAAATAACCGAACGCGGTTATTCTGTAAAAGACGTCTCTGAGCGACTGGGCGTTTCAGACCACAGTCTTTACAACTGGCTCAAGCAACACAAGCAAGCGACCAATCCCGATCCTGTGGTCACGCAGCAGCACGATTTAGCGGCTGAGAATGCGAGGCTTAAAGCAGAGCTCAAACGTGCTGAAGAAGAGCGCGACATATTAAAAAAGGCCGCCGCGTACTTTGCCAACCAGCTCAATTAAAGTATGCGTTTATTTTTGAGCATAAAAAGAGCCATTCAGTCAGGTTGATGTGCCGCTTGCTACGCGTTCATCACAGCGGTTATTACCAATGGATTAAGCAGCCTGAGTCAGCCAGAGCGCTTGAAAACAAGCGCTTAACCGCTTTAATTCAAGAATCTTGGCTGGAAAGCGGTGGGATTTACGGGAGTCCGCGCATCTATCAAGATTTAAGAGAAGCAGGTGAGACATGTTCAGTCAACCGTGTGGCACGACTGATGAATTGTGCACGACTAAAGGCTCTAAGAGGTTATAAAGCG
>DATERS010000025.1:0-28112 GCA_035271365.1 Thiopseudomonas sp. | reverse complement strand
TCTTTGCGGCTGAGGCCGGTTGTTTCAGAGATAAATCGATCAAGACGCATGGGGTTTCTAATCTTCTAAAAGGTATATGGCGCGTATTATAACCCACTGATGGCTGGCTTATAAATAAGCGGCAAACACTGTACCTTTCTTACTCATGAATATCAGTTGCAGTGTGACCCAGTGCAGTTTTTGGAGTATCAATCTATACGGTTTTATCTAAGCAAGCCATGCAAGATATTGCTGCAGGTGGAGATAAGTCGGTATTTGCCAAGTCCAATCACTTGGAGCTCGAGGGTTGGTCGTATCGTGATATGTGGTGGCATACCGGCAATACCCATAATGGGTTTGCTGCGCGTGGTGTGCATGGGCAGACGGTGTATATTGATCCCAAAGCGCAGATGGTGATTGTGCGTTTTGCTTCGCATCCCATTGCAGGCAATAGCGCAAACGATCCCACCTCATTGCCAGCCTACCAGGCGTTGGCAGATTATTTGATCAACAAGGATACAGCCTTATGACCCCGAGCAAACTCTTTGATTTAAGCGGTAAAGTGGCCATTGTGACCGGTGGTGCCAATGGTATTGGTGCAGCCAGTTGCCGTATGTTGGCCGAGTATGGCGCAGCGGTAGTGATTGCTGATTTAAATATCAATGACGCACAAAAGCTGGCAGATGAAATCATTGCTAGCGGCGGCAAAGCCTTGGCTGCTGAATGTAATGTGCTGAAAGATGATGACTTAGTTGCTTTGGTTAATATCACCATGGCTGAATTTTCTGGCATCCATATTCTAGTGAATAATGCGGGTGGCGGCGGCGCGGGTAAAGAAAGCCCATTTGAAATTACGTTAGAGCAATTTGAGCGTCCGTTTCAAATCAACGTATTCAGCGCTTGGCGTTTAGCGCAGTTGTGCGCGCCGCATATGCAGGAAGCAGGCTACGGCTCCATTATTAATATGTCGTCGATGAGTTCGGTTAATAAAAGCCCATCCATCAGCGCCTATGCGGCTTCAAAAGCAGCGATTAACCATATGACCGCTAACCTTGCACATGATTACGGCCCCATTGTGCGTATTAATGCCGTGGGTCCAGGCGCGGTTAGAACAGGGGCGCTAGCCACTGTACTGACACCGGCAATTGAAGAGCGCATGCTGGCGCATACACCGATTAAACGTCTGGGTGAGCCTGAGGATATTGCCGGTGCAGTGCTGTATTTTGCCGCGCCAGTCTCGCAGTGGGTCAGTGGGCAGGTGTTATTTGTTAATGGTGGTGGCGTGCAAACACTGGATTAAGTCTATTGCAGCGCGTCCTGTGTGACTCTATCCCTTAGGGTATAGGGTCGCTTTGAGTGCATTTGTATATGCTGCATCAGTTATGTTACAGGAGGTTATATGGCAAACCGTTCTGAGCACTGGGATGCTATCTTTTCTGAGGAAGATGAGCAGGATTTAGGTTGGTATGAGCATGATATTTCGCAAACGTTAAAGTTTTTAAAGCCGATTGAGATCAATGCTGATCAACGACTTTTTATAGCTGGAGCAGGGACCTCAAATTTAGTCGACGAGCTGTTTAAAACAGGCGCTTATCTGATTTTAAATGACATCAGTATCCAGGCTTTAAGCAAACTGGAAAGCAGATTGACTGCGGGCCAGCGCTATCAAACTTTGCATCAGGATATGAGCACGCCGCTGGCACAAATCGAACCGGTGGATGTCTGGATTGATCGTGCTGTATTGCACTTTCTACTCGACGAATCCGCCATGACCCAATACTTCGATAATCTGCGAGCCTCGCTAAGGCGCGGCGGCTATGTATTACTTGCGGAGTTTGCGAAAAAGGGCGCGGAGAAGTGTGCAGGTTTGCCAGTGCATCAATATTGCGTTGAAGAAATGCAGGAGCGGTTAGGTGATGAGTTTGTCTTGCTTGAAACTGAAGATTATCAGTTTGTAAATCCACGCGGCCAAAAGCGTCCTTATGTGTATGCTTTGTTTCAGCGGCAAGCGACTTAATTCATGCGCAACTGCATCACAAGGTATCCGCACCTCTATCGCTAAGTTCTAGCGTTATGCTCTCACGCTATTACAGCGGCAGGTGGTAAACACTTTTCAGCAGTGCTTAAGTGACCACTGTGCTAAACTTAGGCCTTTTAATTGGGCGCATGCTATGTATAAAAGCAGGCTATTGAGTTTCGTTGCATGCTGTATGGTTTTCTTGTCGGCGAATGTTTCGGCAAGCGAACAACAGGCTCAGCACGTGCGCGAGCGCTTATTGCTGGTGCAGCCCGATTTACCCATTGAAACAATCACGCCCAGTGCCATGCCGGACCTGTATCAAGTACAGCTGCGTGGCGGGCGTATTTTTTATATCAGTGCCAATGCTGAGTTTATTTTGCAAGGGCAACTGCTGCAGGTGCAGGATGGTGTGCCGGTTAATTTAACTGAGCAGGCTGAGCGTCAAGCGCTGGCTGTGCACATGCAGACACTGAATCAGCAGGAGATGGTGATTTTTCCTGCGCAAGAACAGCGCACCTTTATTACCGTGTTTACCGATACAGATTGCGGTTACTGCCAAAAGCTACATGCTGATGTACCTGAGCTCAATCGCTTGGGTGTTGAAGTGCGCTATTTAGCATTTCCACGACAAGGCTTATCGGGCGAGGCTTACGATGGCTTAGTCAGTGTGTGGTGTGCCGATGATCGATTAGCGGCGATGACGCAGGCTAAAAGTCGGCAGGCCGTGGCGAAGAAGACCTGTAAAAATCCAGTGGATAAACAGTATGCCTTAGGGCGTACGATTGGTGTGCAAGGTACACCGACGATTGTTTTAGCCGATGGGCAGATTATTCCAGGCTATAAACCCGCTCAGCAATTGGCTGAGCAAGCATTAAAAGCGCAGCCCTAGGTTGACCGATACCGACAGGCTTCGTACAGTGCAGTGTTTTTGTCGCTTATTCTATTGAGCGTATTTATTTTATCTAACGATGGGGACGATGCAGCGTGAAACCAGTAAAAGTAGGGATCTGTGGTTTAGGCACCGTTGGCGGCGGTACTTTTAATATTCTTAAGCGTAATGCTGAGGAGATTACTCGGCGTGCAGGCTGTCCGATTGAAGTGGTGCAAGTAGCCGCGCGCACCGTTAATTTGCAGTGCGATACCAGTACCACTGAAATGACTGATGATGTCTTTGATATCGTTAACAATCCTGAAATTGACGTGGTGGTTGAGCTGATTGGTGGCGATACCATCGCTAAAGAAGTTGTGCTGCGCGCAATTGAAAACGGCAAGCACGTGGTCACCGCTAATAAAGCATTAATTGCTGTGCACGGTAATGAGATTTTTGCTCTTGCTCGTGAAAAAGGCGTGATGGTCGGCTTTGAAGCTGCTGTGGCTGGCGGTATCCCCGTTATTAAAGCGATTCGTGAAGGCTTAGCCGCCAACCGTATCAATTGGTTGGCAGGTATTATCAACGGTACCGGTAACTTTATTCTCAGCGAAATGCGCGAGAAAGGTCGTACCTTTGAGGACGTTTTACAAGAAGCGCAAGAGCTGGGTTACGCTGAAGCGGATCCAACCTTTGATGTCGAAGGCATTGATGCGGCGCATAAGCTGACCATCTTGGCCTCGATTGCTTTTGGTATTCCATTGCAGTTTGAAAAAGCTTACACCGAAGGCATTACTGAGTTAACCACTGCGGATGTGAATTACGCTGAAGCACTGGGTTACCGTATTAAGCACTTAGGTGTCGCGCGTCGTACTGATTTAGGTATTGAGTTACGTGTGCACCCCACCTTAATTCCATCAGATCGTTTGATTGCCAATGTAAATGGCGTGATGAATGCGGTGATGGTTAATGGTGATGCTGTGGGTAGCACGCTTTACTATGGCGCTGGCGCTGGTATGGAGCCGACCGCTTCTGCAGTGATCGCGGACATTATTGATGTCGTGCGCTCGATGGACTGTGATCCTAAGTATCAAGTGCCTGCGTTGGGTTTCCAGTCTGATGCGTTATCTGATCATCCTATTTTGGCGATTGATCAGTGTGAAAGCGCGTACTACTTACGCATTCAAGCTAAAGACCACCCGGGTGTTCTGGCGCAAGTGGCGAGTATCTTTTCGGTACGTGGTATTAATATTCAATCCATTATCCAAAAAGAAGCTGAAGAACTGGATGGTTCAATACCGATTATTTTGCTGACGCACCGTGTTGAAGAGCAGCGCATCAATGATGCTATTATTGCTCTAGAAGCACTTGATGCGTTGCAAGCACCGGTGGTGCGTATCCGTGTTGAGCAGTTAAGTTAATCTCAAGTTAAGCGACTCTTATAAAGGTTGTTACTGATGCGTTATATAAGCACGCGTGGCCAAGCTCCAGCGTTGAATTTTGAAGATGTATTATTAGCCGGTTTAGCCAGTGATGGTGGTTTGTATGTGCCAGAAAACTTGCCGCGCTTTACGGTTGAAGAAATCGCCTCATGGGCTGATTTGCCGTATCACGAATTAGCCTTTCGCGTGATGCGCCCCTTTGTTGCGGGCTGCATTGACGATGCTGATTTTAAAGCGATTCTAAAAGAAACCTACGGCGTATTTGAGCACAGTGCAGTGGCGCCTTTGCGTCAGTTGGAGAGCAATGAGTGGGTGTTGGAATTATTCCACGGCCCAACCTTGGCGTTTAAAGACTTTGCTCTGCAATTGCTCGGCCGTTTACTCGATCACTTCCTCACCAAGCGCAATGAGCGTGTGGTGATTATGGGTGCTACTTCGGGTGATACCGGTTCAGCGGCGATTGAAGGCTGCCGTAAGTGTGAGAATGTGGATATCTTTATTCTGCATCCCCATGAGCGCGTTTCTGAAGTGCAACGCCGTCAAATGACCAGTGCCATCAGCGATAATATTCATAATATCGCTATTGAAGGTAACTTCGATGATTGTCAGGAAATGGTTAAAAACAGCTTTGCTGATCAGTCGTTCCTTAAAGGTACGCGTTTAGTGGCAGTGAACTCGATCAACTGGGCGCGCATTATGGCGCAGATCGTTTACTACTTTCACGCCGCGATTCAGTTGGGTGGTCCACAGCGCTCCATCGCATTCTCAGTGCCAACCGGTAACTTCGGTGATATTTTCGCCGGTTACTTAGCACGCAATATGGGTCTGCCAATCAATCAGCTGATTGTTGCCACCAACCGTAACGATATTTTGCACCGCTTTATGAGCGGTAATCGCTACGATAAAGATACCTTGCACCCAACGCTATCGCCGTCGATGGATATTATGGTGTCATCCAACTTTGAGCGTTTGTTGTTTGATATGCACGGCCGTGATGGCGCTAAAGTGGCTGAGTTGATGGATAACTTCCGCGCAACGGGCGAGATGACTGTTGCTGAAGAGCGCTGGACGGAAACTCGTAAGTTGTTTGACTCATTAGCAGTGGATGATGAGCAAACTTGCGCGACCATCGCCCAAGTCTATAAAGACACTGGGGAGCTGCTTGATCCGCATACGGCGATTGGTGTGCATGCGGCGCGTGAGTGCCGTCGTAGCTTGTCAACGCCTATGGTGATCTTAGGTACTGCGCATCCAGTGAAATTCCCAGAAGCGGTGAGCAAGGCGGTTCCTAGTGCTCATCCAGTCTTGCCTGCGCATATGGCTGATCTGTTTGAGCGTGAAGAGCGCTGCACAGTCTTAGCCAATGACTTAGCTGTGGTGCAGGACTTTGTCAGTCAGCGCGGTAATCGTGGTAAGCCTCTCTAAATCAGAGTAGCGCTCAACACAAAACCCCAGGCCTGTATCAGGCTCTGGGGTTTTTTATGTCTGCAATTTAATAGATTGTTAGCAGCGCATATGAGAAAAAAGTAGGTCGCGCCTTTAGGCCGACAATTGCCTGTCAGGCAGTATATTTGTATTTGTATTTGTATGCGGTGCTGTTAGGGCGTTTGCAACGCCCATGTCGGCCTAAAGGCGCGACCTACCATTGCAGTGCGTGCATGATTTGCTAGTCATTGGCATATATACGCGCAGTAATGATGGGAGAGTAAGGGGGTCTATATAATGACAAAATGCAGGCAATAAAAAACCGGCCTAAGCCGGTTCTTTATTAAACATGCTGTCGCAATTAAGCGGCTGCTTGACTCAGCAATTTGATGTGCTGGTTCAGACGGCTCTTATTACGTGCAGCTTTGTTCTTGTGGATGATACCTTTATCGGCCATACGGTCGATAACAGGAACAGCCAATTTGTAAGCAGCTTGTGCTTTTTCTAAATCTTTAGCTTCGATGGCTTTAACTACATTTTTAATGTAGGTACGCACCATAGAACGTAGGCTACCGTTATGGTCGCTACGTTTATCAGCCTGTTTAGCGCGTTTTTTGGCAGAAGGGCTGTTGGCCACGTCGTACTCCTCGAAAACTCAATAAATAAATGTATCAAAATAGGTCGCGAATAATGCAACCAAATGAATAGTTTGTCAAGTTACTCTGATTGAATAAATAGAACAGCACTTAATATAGGCACGATTTCATTCAGCGAGTAAGCTGCAGCGCATAAGTATACGCAGGCAAAGTGCAGAATGCATGCTTTCTCTGTAATCTTTATGGCATCCCCTTGGGCAAGCGACTAAACTTGGGCGCTGAATTTGGAAGAGTGCACCATGAGCAACGCTGCTGATACACCAACACAACTTAAAACCTCCAGCCTTTTGCGCTCCAGCGCGGTGGTCAGTGTAATGACATTGATCTCGCGGGTGTTGGGTATGGTGCGCGATATGGTGGTCGCCAGTTACTTTGGTTCAGGCGCCTCAGCCGATGCTTTTTTTGTCGCCTTTAAAATTCCCAACTTTTTACGCCGTTTATTTGCTGAGGGTGCCTTTGCCCAAGCTTTTGTGCCGGTGTTATCGGAATATCGCGAGAAGCGCTCATTCGCTGAGGTCAAACAGCTGGTCAATCGCACGGCTGGCATGCTCGGATTAATTCTGACGGCGATAACTGCGCTTGGCGTAGTGATGTCGCCTTACTTGATTATGTTATTTGCCCCGGGTTTTCATGATGAGCCCAGTAAAATGCAGCTGGCGGGTGAGTTGCTGCGTATTACCTTTCCGTATTTATTGCTGATTTCCTTAACTGCGTTTTGTGGTGCCATCCTCAATAGCTATGGGCGCTTTGCGGTACCGGCCTTTACTCCAGTGCTGCTGAATGTCTCAATGATTGCTTCAACGGTGTTTTTAACGCCGTTCTTCGATGAGCCTATTATGGCGTTGGCCTGGGGTGTGTTTATTGCCGGTGTCGCGCAATTGCTCTTTCAAATGCCGTTTTTATGGAAGATGCGTTTATTACCGCGACCACGTGTGGTTAAGGGTGATCCGGGTGTTAAGCGCATTATGCTATTAATGCTACCGGCTTTATTTGGCGTATCGGTCAGTCAAATTAACTTACTGTTGGATACTGTACTGGCATCGTTTTTACAGACCGGCAGCGTGTCATGGCTGTATTACGCTGACCGCTTATCTGAATTGCCGCTGGGTGCTTTTGGTATTGCCATCGGTACGGTGATTTTGCCGGCCTTGTCGCGCAGTCATTCCACGTCAAAACCCGAAGAGTTTTCCGACACCATTGATTGGGCATTGCGCATGGTGCTATTGGTTGGTGTGCCGGCGGCGCTGGCTTTGGCGATTTTAGCTGAGCCTTTGATTGCGACACTGTTCTTTTATGGTGCGATGACTTCAACGGATGTCTCGCAAGCGGCTGCGGCATTGCAAGCCTATTCATTGGGCGTGCTGACCTTTATGCTGATTAAAGTGTTGGCGCCGGGTTTCTTTGCCCGTCAGGATTTAAAAACACCGGTAAAGATTGCCATTATTTGTATGGTGGTCAATATGGTGCTGAACTTGATCTTAATTTGGCCGTTACAGCATGTGGGTTTAGCCTTGGCGACCTCGTTGGCAAGTATGTTGAATACCGGCTTGTTATTATGGGGTCTGTACCGTGCTGGCGTGTATAAACCATCGCCGGGCTGGACGCTGTTTATTTTACGTTTATTAGCCGCCTGTGCAGCCATGTTAGCCTTGGTGTTGTGGCTCAATGAGCCGAGCAGCGAGTGGTTTGCCTGGGATTGGCAGCAGCGCGTGTGGAAAGTGACAGTATTAGTCTGTGGTGGTATCGCGGTATTTGCTGGCACCTTGTTTGCCAGTGGCATCCGCATGCGTCATCTGCGACGTTAAATGGGCTAAAGGTGCGTGAATGCCTTGGCTATGGTTATAATCAGAGACTTTGCTGGCAAGATATTAAATATGCAATGGGTTCGCGGCTTGCACAACGTACGTCCATCACATCATGGCTGCGTTGCTACTATTGGTAATTTTGATGGTGTGCACCTTGGGCATCAGGCGATATTAACGCGCCTGCGCAATAGTGCTGCACGCCTCAATGTTCCCAGTTGTGTGATTGTTTTTGAGCCGCAGCCTCGGGAGTTTTTCAATCCTGAGACAGCTCCGGTACGCTTAACGCGCTTGCGTCATAAGTTACAGTTGTTTCGTGATGCGGGCATTGATCAAGTGTTATGCATTGCTTTTAATAAGCGCTTTCGCCAACTGAGTGCGGCTGAGTTTGTGCAAACTGTGTTGGTGGATGCTTTAGGTATTGAGCACCTACAGGTGGGCGACGATTTTCGCTTTGGCTGTGATCGCATCGGTGACTTTGCTTTTTTACAAGAAGCAGGGCAGCGTTGTGGTTTTAGTGTAGAGCCGACAGCAACGGTAGAAATTGATGGTGAACGCGTCAGCAGTACCCGAGTGCGAGCGGCTTTAGCTGCAGCAGATTTTCCTTTAGCCCAACGTTTACTTGGCCGTCCTTATCATATTGATGGCCGTGTCATGCATGGCAAAAAGCTGGGGCGCACCTTAAATGCGTCCACGGCTAATGTGCAACTCAAGCGTCACCGAGCACCGTTGCACGGTGTCTATTTAGTCTCTGCGCAATTGCAGGATGGGCGACAAGTGCCTGGTGTTGCTAATATAGGCACACGTCCAACCGTGGATAGCGGGCAACAAGCCCATTTAGAAGTACATTTATTGAATTTTTCTGGCGATTTATATGGCCAGCAACTTGCAGTCACGTTTTATCAGAAAATACGTGATGAGCAACGTTTTGAATCCTTGCCTCAATTACAAGAGGCAATAGCTGCGGATATCGCGCAAGCACATACACTTTGGCAGCATTTTCACACCCTTTAATGAGTGACTTGGAACCAACATGACCGACTATAAAGCGACGCTTAACCTGCCGAAAACGGCATTTCCGATGCGAGCAGGCCTCCCCACCCGTGAACCACAAATGCTGGCGCACTGGGATAGCATTAATCTGTATCAGAAACTGCGTCAGATTGGCGAAGGTCGGCCTCGTTTTATTTTGCATGACGGCCCTCCGTATGCCAATGGCAATATTCATATTGGGCATGCGGTCAATAAAGTCATTAAAGATATGATTATTCGCAGCAAAACCTTATCGGGTTTTGACGCACCCTATATTCCGGGCTGGGACTGTCATGGACTGCCCATTGAGCACCGCGTTGAAATTAAACACGGTAAGAATTTGCCTGCTGATCAGGTCCGCGCCTTATGCCGTGACTATGCCACCGAGCAAATCGAAGGCCAAAAAGCTGAGTTTATTCGTTTAGGTATTGTCGGTGATTGGGATAACCCCTATAAAACTATGGACTTTGCCAACGAAGCGGGTGAAGTGCGTGCTTTAGCCAAGATGGTTGAAGGCGGTTTTGTTTTTAAAGGTCTGAAACCTGTGAACTGGTGTTTTGACTGCGGTTCAGCTTTGGCTGAAGCGGAAGTTGAATACCAAGACAAACGTTCAGAAGCCATTGATGTGGGCTTTAATAGCACTGATTTAGTCAAGCTGGCGCAGGCATTCTCTGTTCCAGAAATCACTAAAAACGTACAGATTGTGATTTGGACCACCACACCGTGGACCATTCCAGGCAACCAAGCGCTCAACGTGCACCCAGAAGCGATTTACGCACTGGTGGATGTGGGCGATAAGATTCTATTGTTAGCTGAAACCTTAGTGGAAGAAAGTCTGGCACGTTACGGCCTGCAAGGCGAAGTGATTGCGCGCTGTAATGGCGATGCGCTGGAACACTTAGAGTTTAACCACCCATTTTATGATCGCGTTGCGCCAGTTTACTTAGCAGATTACGTTGAGCTGGATGCCGGTACTGGTATCGTTCACTCTGCGCCTGCTTATGGTGAGGATGACTTCTACACCTGCAAGCGTTACGGCATGACCAATGATGACATTCTCAGCCCTGTGCAAAGTAATGGTGTGTATGTCGACGACCTACCATTCTTTGGTGGCCAATTTATCTGGAAAGCCAACGACAAAATTGTTGAGAAGCTTGAAGAAGTCGGTGCCTTGCTTAAGCATGAGTCGATCGAACACAGCTATATGCATTGCTGGCGCCATAAAACCCCACTGATTTACCGTGCCACCGCGCAATGGTTTGTCGGTATGGATAAGCAGCCTGAAGAAGGCGAAAGTCTGCGTACTCGTGCTTTAGAAGCGATTGAAGAAACTGAGTTTACTCCAGCATGGGGTAAGGCGCGTCTGCATAATATGATTGCGGGCCGTCCAGACTGGTGTATCTCGCGTCAACGTAACTGGGGCGTACCGATTCCATTCTTCTTACATAAAGCCACCGGTGAACTGCATCCGCGCACTGTGGAACTGATGGAAGAAGTCGCACAACGTATTGAGAAAGAAGGTATCGAGGCGTGGTTTAAGCTCGATGCAGCTGAATTGCTCGGTGCTGAAGCGGCTGACTACGATAAAGTCACAGATACCTTGGATGTGTGGTTTGACTCAGGTACCACGCACTGGCACGTCCTGCGCGGATCACATCCGTTAGGTCATGAAGAAGGCCCGCGTGCCGACTTGTATCTGGAAGGTTCGGATCAGCACCGTGGTTGGTTCCACTCATCCTTACTGACCGGTTGTGCGATTGATGGCCACGCGCCGTATCGCGCACTACTCACCCATGGTTTTACTGTGGATGAGAAGGGCCGCAAGATGTCCAAATCATTGGGCAATGTGGTCGCACCGCAAACCGTCAACAACAGCTTAGGTGCAGATATTCTGCGTCTGTGGGCTTCGTCGGCTGACTACTCAAGCGAAATGGCTGTCTCTGATACTATTTTGCAGCGCAGTGCTGATGCTTACCGTCGTATCCGTAATACCGCGCGTTTCTTACTGTCCAACTTGGATGGTTTTGATCCGGCGACTGACTGCGTACCTGCTGAGCAAATGATTGAGCTGGACCGCTGGGTAGTGGACGCGGCTGCACGTTTGCAAGACGAAATCACTCAAGCCTATGACGAATACCGTTTCCATAATGTCTATCAAAAAGTGCATAACTTCTGCGTGCAAGAGTTGGGTAGTTTTTATCTGGATATTATTAAAGACCGTCAGTACACCACCGGTGAAAACAGCTTGCCACGTCGTTCGTGCCAGACTGCGCTGTACCATATCTCTGAGGCCTTGGTGCGTTGGATTGCGCCGATCTTAGTGTTTACCGCAGATGAAATTTGGCAGCATTTGCCCGGTGAGCGTAACGAGTCAGTTATCTTTAATACCTGGTACGAAGGTTTAGCACGCTTACCAGCAGATAACGCCTTAAGCAGTGAGTACTGGACTGAGTTGATGGCCGTTAAAGTGGCTGTCAATAAAGAACTGGAAAACCAGCGTAACGCTAAAATCATCGGCGGTAACTTGCAGGCGCAAGTGACTCTTTATGCTGATGCAGCATTGGCTGAAAAACTCAATCGTCTGGGCGATGAATTGCGCTTTGTGCTGATTACCTCAACCGCGCAAGTGGCTGATTTAGCTCAAGCACCAGAAGACTCAGTGAGCACTGAGCTGGCAGGCCTGAAATTGCATATCAGCAAATCAGAAGAACCTAAGTGTGCTCGTTGCTGGCATCACCGTGCTGATGTCGGTTCAGTGGCTGCGCATCCAGAAGCCTGTGCGCGTTGTGCTGATAACCTCGATGGCGAAGGTGAAGTGCGTCACTATGCATAAGAAACAGCTGGTTTTTCAGCGGCTTTCTAGCTCTTTTATGATCAATAGGAGCGTGAGCTAATGGCTGCGCGTTTTGGCAAGTTGGCGTGGCTGTGGCTGAGTCTTTTAGTGATTGCGGCTGACCAGATCAGTAAGCATTGGTTTGTGGCTAATCTGGGTTTATATGAGCAGATTGTGGTGATTCCCGATCTGTTCAGCTGGACCTTGGCCTACAACCGTGGCGCAGCTTTTAGTTTTTTAGCCAATGAAACGGGCTGGCAGCGTTGGTTCTTTGCTGCCATTGCTTTAGGCGTTAGCGCAGTCTTAGTGGTGTGGCTCAAACGCTTAAAAGCCAATGAAACCTGGTTGGCGATTGCTTTAGTACTGGTCTTAGGGGGAGCGATTGGTAACTTATATGATCGTGTCGTCTTAGGCCATGTAGTTGACTTTATTTTAGTGCACTGGAAAACCCAGTGGTATTTTCCAGCCTTTAACATTGCCGATAGCGCCATTACGGTGGGTGCGGTGATGTTGGTACTGGATATGTTTCGCGGCAATAAAACCGCACCTAGCAGTGCAACTGGAGCGCAGGACAATGAGTGAGCAACGTATTGGGCAAAACAGTCAGGTAACTCTGCATTTTGCTTTGAAGTTTGAAAACGGTGATGTGGTCGATAGTAATTTCGATAAAGCACCAGCGACTTTTACCGTTGGTGATAGCAGCTTATTGCCGGGCTTTGAAAGAAGCTTGTTTGGTCTAAAGGGTGGTGATGAACGCAGCTTTCAAATTCCTCCTGAGCAAGGCTTTGGCACACCTAACGAGCAGAATGTACAGGTCATGCCGCGCAGTGATTTTGCTAGCGATATGGAGTTGGATTACGGCGTATTGGTGATTTTTAAAGATGCGGCGGGCGGTGAAATGCCTGGCGTGATTAAAGACTTTAATGATCAGCAAGTGACGGTTGATTTTAACCATCCATTGGCTGGCAAAGTGATCACTTTTGACGTGAAAATTATCACAGTGCAAAACAGCGCACTGTAAATAGAGAAGGCGGTATTTGATGCGCATTAAATTAGCAAATCCACGCGGTTTTTGTGCCGGTGTTGATCGTGCAATTGAAATTGTAAACCGTGCATTAGAGGTTTTTCAGCCGCCAATCTATGTGCGTCATGAAGTGGTACACAATAAGTTTGTGGTTGAAGATCTACGTGAGCGCGGCGCCATCTTTGTTGAAGAGTTAGATGAAGTCCCTGACGACAATATTGTTATTTTCAGTGCTCATGGTGTGTCTAAAGCTGTGCGCGATGAAGCCGAACGTCGCGGTCTCAAAGTCTTTGATGCGACCTGTCCATTAGTGACCAAGGTGCACTTGGAAGTGGTGCGCTACAGCAATGATGGCCGTGAGTGTGTGTTGATTGGTCATGCTGGCCATCCCGAAGTCGAAGGCACCATGGGGCAATACGATCAGCGCCACGGCGGGCAGATTTATCTGGTCGAAGATGAAGCTGATGTGGCTACCTTGCAGGTTAACAACCCTGAAAGTTTAGCCTTTGTGACGCAAACCACTTTGTCGATGGACGATACCAGTCGCGTGATTGATGCCTTGAAAACACGCTTTCCAGCCATTAGTGGTCCGCGTAAAGATGATATCTGCTATGCCACACAAAACCGTCAAGATGCAGTAAAACAGCTGGCGGATGGCTGTAATGTGGTGTTGGTGGTGGGCAGTCCCAATAGCTCCAATTCCAATCGTTTACGTGAATTATCCGACCGCATGGGTACGCCAGCCTATCTGATTGATGGTGCTGAGGATTTAAAACCTGAATGGTTTACTGAGGACTCTGTCATTGGCGTGACGGCGGGTGCATCGGCCCCAGAAGTCTTGGTGCAAGGTGTGATTGATTGCTTACGCGGTTGGGGGGCGCAGATGGTTGAAGAGCTGGATGGTCGACCTGAAAATGTCACCTTCTCGATGCCCAAAGAGTTGCGTGTTATCGCGATTGATTAATCCGCATCTAGATATTTAATGTCAGGCGAGCAGGGTCAATAGGGCTGTTATCAGCAGGCTATATGACTCTGCAGTCAGTGGTGTTCAAGCACCGTTATGCTGCCTATACTGTATGTTAATTGATTAAGTGTTGCTTGCAGCGAATGGGCAGCGTCAACACTGCCGCATGCCACGCGGCTTATGCAGAGGGTTCACCATGAAGAAAGTTGTTATCAGTGGTACAGGTCTATTTACGCCTGCGCAAAGCATTTCCAATGATGAGTTGGTCGAAGCATTTAACGCTTGGTCGCAGCAGTTTAATGCTGAGCACGCGGCAGAAATTGCCAGCGGTGAGATTGAAGCTAAGCCTGAATCAAGTTCAGCCTTTATTGAAAAAGCTTCCGGAATTAAAAGCCGTTTTGTCACTGATAAAGCCGGTATCTTAGATCCACAGCGGATGAAGCCCTCTATTCCAGAGCGCTCTAATGATGAGTGGGGCATTCTTTGTGAAATGGCAATGGTTGCCGCCAAAGAAGCACTGCAACGCTCTGGTCGCACTGCTGCTGATATTGATGGGGTGATTGTTGCCTGCTCCAACTTGCAGCGTGCTTATCCAGCGATTGCCATTGAAGTGCAAGCAGCCTTGGGGATTGAAGGCTTTGCCTATGATATGAACGTGGCCTGTTCGTCAGCCACCTTTGGTATCCAAGCTGCTGCCAATGCGATTAAAGCCGGTGAAGCCCGTGCGATTTTGATGGTCAATCCAGAAATTTGCACAGGTCATCTCAACTTCTGCGATCGTGACAGTCACTTTATCTTTGGTGATGCCTGTACTGCAGTGATTTTAGAAGACGCCGAGTTGGCCGTGTCCAAGCATCAGTGGGAAGTGCTGGGGACTAAACTCTTTACCCAGTTCTCTAATAGCATCCGTAATAATGCCGGTTATCTAAATCGTTGTGCTGAAGAGGGTATTGGCGCAGAAGATAAGCTGTTTGTGCAAGAAGGCCGCAAGGTTTTTCGTGAAGTCTGCCCAAAAGTGGCCAGCTTAATTGCCGAGCATTTAGCCAGTGAGCAGATTGATGTGCAGGATGTGCAGCGCTTTTGGTTACACCAAGCCAACCTGAATATGAACTTGCTGATTACCCGTAAGTTATTAGGTCGTGATGCTACAGCGTCTGAAGCGCCGGTGATTTTAGACACCTACGCCAACACCAGTTCAGCGGGCTCGGTGATCGCACTGCATTTGCATCAAGATGATCTTAGTAGCGGCGCGATAGGTGTGTTGAGCTCCTTTGGTGCAGGCTACTCAATTGGTAGTGTTATTTTACGTAAGTGCTAACGCTTAGCCCAGCGCAGAGCGTGTTGATCGCGTGATGCGCTGCGTCTATAGACTGACTTAAGCGGTTTTTTTGATGCGCTTAGCGACAAACTTTTGAATACGTGGCGCACCAACCATAATCAAGCTAAAAGCAATCGGCCAAGCAATATAAAAAGCACGAAACCAGCGCAGTAAAAACCCTTCAGCCAAGCCCGTATTGACCAAGGTAATGACACAGGTCATTGCGGTCACCATATACAGCGACATTAAAATAGAAAAAACCAAGGGTGCAAAGCGCGGTGCTATCACAAAATGACTCTCCGATATAAAGCGGGTTAGATTATAGGGTGTTTTTGTTTAATGCTCACCCGTTGTTCTGTCTAATTGTTATGGAGACCTTATGTACAGTCTAGTTTTTTATGTTCCAGCCTCGCATCTAGAGGCCGTTAAAGAGGCCGTTTTTACAGCGGGTGCAGGTACTATAGGTGATTACAAAAATTGTTGTTGGCAGGTGTTGGGTCAAGGGCAATTTCAGCCATTGCCTGGCAGTCAACCGTTTATCGGCCAGCACGATCAACTTGAACAGGTGCCAGAGTGGCGTGTTGAACTGGTTGTTGCTGCCAGTCATATCAAGTCTGCCGTCACTGCATTAAAAGCTGCACATCCTTACGAAGAACCTGCCTATGCTGTTTATCGCTTAGAGACATTCTAATCGGTCTGTCATCGAAACTTAATCTATTGGTCATCTGAATGTAACCGCTGGGCGTCAATATTCCCTGCAACACCAGTGAACTCAATGTCACTGTGTTTTTGCCAATATAAGGGGAGTTCAGCAATGATTCGTGTGCAAAAAAATACCGCGATATTTACCGCCAGTGTGTTGGCGTTAATGGTTTCATCGCACGCCTTGGCAGGCACTGTGACTACCGACGGCCCAGATATCACTATTAAAACTAAAGGTGGCTTAGAGGTCGCAGCGGTTGATAAATCGTTTTCATTTAAGTTGGGTGGCCGTATTCAGGCTGACTTTGACCAGTTTGATGGCATTTATACCAAGAATGGTAAGAGTGCGAATGAGGCGTATTTTCGGCGTGCCACTTTAGAGCTGACGGGTGCGGCTTACCATGACTGGAAATATGCCTTTAAGTTGAATTTTGCCGAGGACGGCAGCAGTAAGTGGGATGAGGCATCGATTGCCTATACTGGCTTTAAACCTGTTTCTGTGAAAATAGGGCGTTTTGATCCAGATTTTGGTTTAGAAAAGGCCACCAGTTCAAAGTGGATTAGTACCATTGAGCGTTCTATTATTTATGATGCTGGTGATTGGGTGAACGACAAGCAAGACGGTATGGGCGTTCAGGTCAGTGGAACAAGCGGTATGTTTTACGGCTCGGCGGGTATCAACCGAGCTAAAAGTAATGAAGATAACAATGGCAGTAATAACAACAGCTATAACATGCGTGGTGTGATTGCGCCGATGGCTGAAGCAGGTAATGTTTTGCACTTCGGGCTGAACTATGCAAAACGCAGCACTGAAGATTTTGAAGGACGTATTCGCTCGCGTTTGGGCGTGCGCGGCACCACAGAGGATTCTACAAACGGTAACCGACCCGTCTTTGCTAGCAGTCAAGCAGGGGCGTTTGATAGTGATAGTGCTTGGGGTTTAGAAGCGGCTTATGCGCTTGGGCCATTCTCTGCACAAAGTGAGTATTTACGCCGCGATATATCTGCGAAGTCAGGCTCGGTCATGAAAGACCGGCAGGTGGATGGCTATAACGTCCAGCTTGCGTACACCTTAACCGGTGAAGCGCGAGGCTATAAATTGGCGGGTGGTAAATTTGACAGTATCAAACCCATGAACAAGCAAATAGGCGCTTGGGAGTTGGTCTACCGCTATGATCATTTGACGGTGGCTGATGCAGATATGGATCTTGCGGGTGATTTTTACGATACCAAGGCTAATGTTCATACTGTCGGTGTGAACTGGTACGCCAATCAGGCCATTAGAGTCTCGGCAAATTATTTAAAAGCCAAAACTGACAATGTAAGCAATGCAGCCAATGACGATAGCGGTGATGCAATCAGCTTGCGTGTGCAGTACGTTTTCTAAGGTTAAACAATGTTCTCGTCTGAAATATTCTTTTAACCCGCTTCGGCGGGTTTTTTATTTATCTGTTAAAACAGCATTTATGCATGCAATTTCTGGCATTTCCTGTAAAAATAGGCATATTCTCTCTATTCATTTAATGGGCAAGGGTTCTGGATGGCTTCTTTTTTAGTATTGCATGGTCCTAACTTAAACTTATTAGGTACCCGCGAGCCTGATGTGTATGGTGCAACAACGCTTGAGCAGATCAATCAAGGTTTGGTTAAACAAGCGCAGGTTGCAGGGCATCAGCTGGATTACTTACAAAGCAATGCAGAGCATGTGCTGATTGATCGTATTCATGCTGCGCGTGATGAAAAAATCGACTGTATTATTATAAATCCAGCCGCTTTTACCCATACTAGTGTCGCATTGCGTGACGCGTTGCTTGCTGTGAGCATCCCATTCTTTGAAGTGCATCTTTCTAATGTGCATAAACGAGAAAAATTTCGTCATCATTCCTACTTTTCTGATGTGGCAGTAGGTGTGATTTGCGGTCTAGGCGCCAGCGGTTACCGTTTCGCTTTAGACGCAGCGTTTGAACATATTAAATAATAACCTCTTAATTTTGGAGTCACGGTCGATGGATATTCGTAAAGTTAAAAAGCTCATTGAACTGCTAGAAGAATCTGGCATTGATGAATTGGAAATCCACGAAGGCGAAGAGTCCGTTCGTATCAGTCGTCACAGCAAGCAAGTTGCACAGCAGCCGATATATGCACCTGCACCGCAAGCTGCACCTGCCCCCGTTGCAGCTCCTGCTGCAGAAGCAGAAGGCCCTTCTTGCCCTAAATTCAATGGCACAGTAGCGCGCTCACCGATGGTGGGTACTTTCTACCGTGCGGGCTCTCCTGAATCAGAAGATTTTGTTGCTGTGGGTCAAACCATTAAAAAAGGCGATGTATTGTGCATCGTTGAAGCAATGAAAATGATGAACCACATCGAAGCTGAAGTGGGTGGTGTGATCGAATCCATTCTTGTTGATAATGGCCAACCGGTTGAGTACGACCAGCCTCTATTCACCATTGTCTAACGACTTAGGAGTTTACAATGTTGGATAAAGTCCTGATTGCTAACCGTGGTGAAATTGCTTTACGCATTCTCCGCGCATGTAAAGAATTAGGTATCAAAACAGTGGCTGTGCATTCAACTGCAGACCGTGATTTGATGCACTTATCATTGGCAGACGAGACTGTGTGTATTGGTCCAGCACCTGGTACTCAGTCCTATCTGAATATCCCAGCGATTATTGCTGCAGCTGAAGTGACAGGCGCAACAGCCATTCACCCAGGTTATGGTTTCTTAGCTGAAGATGCGAACTTTGCTGAGCAAGTGGAAAACTCAGGTTTTACCTTTGTCGGTCCAAGTGCCGCCGTGATTCGTATGATGGGTGACAAGGTTGCCGCTAAAGAAGCCATGATTGCTGCGGGTGTACCTGTAGTTCCAGGTTCTGATGGTGCTTTGCCAAAAGACGAAGAGCAAGCCTTAGCCATTGCCCGTGAAGTCGGTTACCCGGTGATCATCAAAGCTGCAGGCGGCGGCGGTGGTCGTGGTATGCGTGTTGTGCATAAAGAAGAAGATCTGATTCGCTCAGCCACTTTGACGCGTAACGAAGCAGCTCAGATCTTTGGCAACCCTGTTGTGTATTTGGAAAAATACCTCGGCAACCCACGTCACGTTGAGATTCAAATCTTAGCTGACGGTCAAGGTAATGCCATTCACTTAGGTGATCGTGACTGCTCATTGCAGCGTCGCCACCAAAAAGTGATTGAAGAAGCACCAGCACCTTTTATTGATGAAGAAGCGCGTCAACGTGTTTACGCGCGTTGTGTGAAAGCCTGTATTGATATTGGTTATAGTGGCGCTGGTACTTTTGAGTTCTTATATGAAGACGGTCATTTCTACTTTATTGAAATGAATACTCGTATTCAGGTTGAGCACCCGATCACTGAAATGATCACTGGTGTTGACTTGGTTAAAGAGATGCTTAGCATTGCAGCAGGTAATAAGCTGTCGATCAAGCAAGAAGATATCGTCATGCGTGGCCACTCAATCGAGTGCCGTATTAACGCAGAAGATCCTGATAACTTTATGCCAAGTCCAGGTAAAGTGAAGCACTTCCACGCACCGGGTGGTAATGGTGTGCGTGTTGATACGCATCTTTACAGCGGCTACAGCGTGCCACCCAACTATGACTCCTTGATTGGTAAGGTGATTACTTGGGGTGCAACACGTGAAGAGTCTATGGCGCGTATGCGTAATGCTCTAGATGAGATTATCATCGATGGTATTAAAACCAACGTGCCTTTGCACCGTGATTTACTCAATGACAAAGGTTTCTGTAAAGGGGGTGTGAATATTCACTACCTCGAAAAGAAACTGGGTATGCAGTAAGTTCGACTGAGTTCAACAAAAAAGCCGATCATATGATCGGCTTTTTTGTGTCTGTTGTATCGGAGTTTAAGAGGCGCAATGACTGCCTTATGCTTAACGACCGCGCAAGAACAGCTTGTCCAACTCATCCATGCCCAGTTGCGTCCATGTAGGACGGCCGTGGTTGCATTGTCCGCTGCGCTCGGTGACTTCCATATCGCGCAACAAAGCATTCATCTCTACCGGTGTTAGGCGGCGATTAGCGCGCACGGCACCGTGGCAAGACATGGTTGCCAGCAGTTCATTGGTATGTGCTTCGATTTTATCACTGGTGCCGTATTCCATTAAGTCAGATAACACATCACGTACCAGCTCGGCGGCATCAGCTTGTTTCAGCAGCGCAGGGATCTGACGGATGGCTAAACTTTCTGGGCCAAGGCCTTGCAGTTCAAAACCCAGTTGCGCAAACCACTGTGCATATTGCTCAGCACACTCCACTTCACGCTCACTCAGTGCCAGTGTTTCAGGTACCAGCAAAGGCTGACCCCGTAAGCCTTCATCGGCCATCGCTAGTTTAAGACGTTCATACATCACGCGTTCATGGGCAGCATGCATATCCACCAGCACTAGGCCGTGTTGGTTTTCAGCCAGAATATAAATACCTTTGAGCTGCGCAATGGCAAAGCCCAGCGGTGGGATTTCTTCCTGGGCTGATTCGGATAAATTATTTAAAGGTTCAGCAAAGGCTTTATAGGCGGCTTGATATTGTTCTGGCGGGCGGTTGGGCTGCGGTGGCTGTTGGCCATAACTGCTTTTATTAAAACTGGTGGTGGATTGCATGCGCGGCTCAAATGCAGGCTGCGCGCTGGGCTTATCACTCAGCGGAATATGCCCTTGTGGGCCAAATTCACCGGCCTCTAAGCCACTGACAGCCGGCTGAGCCTGCAAATTGAGTGCGCTGGCGCTGGTCGGCTCTAACTTATCGTCGGGGCGTATATCAGCAATGGCGCGGTGCAGAGTGCCATATAGAAAATCATGCACACTGCGGCCTTCGCGAAAGCGCACTTCATGTTTGGTCGGGTGTACGTTGACATCAACGCTGCCCGGATCAAGCTCTAAAAATAATACAAAGGCGGGATGACGGCCACCGTACATCACATCACGGTAGGCTTGGCGCACAGCATGCGCAACGAGGCGATCGCTGACCACGCGGCCATTGACAAAGAAGTGCTGCATATCGGCTTTGCTGCGCGAGAAGGTCGGTAAACCCACCCAGCCCCATAGATGCAAGCCATTGCGCTCAACATTAATCGGCATGGCTTGTTCTAAAAAGGCATCGCCACAGACCGCAGCAATACGGCGTGCTTGCGCGACTTCATCGTTGGCTGCATGCAGCGCTAAAATAGTTTTACCGTTGTGGCGTAAATGAAAGGCCACATCAAAACGCGCCAGCGCCATACGTTTAATCACATCTTGTAGATGGTCAAACTCGGTTTTTTCCGTGCGTAAAAACTTGCGTCGTGCTGGAGTGTTAAAAAACAAATCACAGACTTCAACAGTAGTACCGACCGGGTGCGCAGCAGGTTGCACTCGTGACTCCATATCACGGCCTTCAGCTTCCACTTGCCAGGCTTGTTCAGCATCAGCGGTGCGAGAAGTCAGGGTCAGGCGTGAGACGGAACTGATGGAAGCCAGAGCTTCACCGCGAAAGCCTAAGCTGGCGACACCTTCTAGATCTTCCAGGGCAATAATTTTACTGGTGGCATGGCGGGCGAGGGCTAAAGGCAGTTGATCAGCGGCAATGCCGTGACCATCGTCACGGATCTGCAAGCGCTTAACACCGCCTTGTTCAACATCAATATCAATGCGCTTAGCACCTGCATCTAAGCAGTTTTCCAGTAATTCTTTGGCAACCGATGAGGGTCTTTCAACCACTTCACCAGCGGCTATTTGGTTGGCTAAGCGTGGGCTGAGTAGATGAATGGCGCGTACGTCAGTCATTATTGTCCTGCTAAAGTTGTGGCGGGTACGGTGAGTATTTGACCAATTTTAAGTGCGTCACTTGTCAGCTTATTAACACTGCGCAGTTGCGCTGGGCTGATTTTGTAGCGCTGCGACAGTAAGGCAAGGCTTTCACCCGAGCGCACCACATGTTCGCGCGGTCCAATGGCCAGTTTACCTGAGTCACGCAACCATGCAATGTAGCTGCCCGGTGGCGGGTTTTGTTGGAAAAATTGACGAATGCCGGAGTGAATTGAACGTGCCAAGGCTTGCTGATGCGTGCGATTGGCCAGCTTTCTTGATTCACCGGGGTTACTGATAAAGCCCGTTTCAACCAAGATGGATGGCATGTCCGGTGACTTTAGCACCATGAAACCGGCTTGCTCCACGCGCTTTTTATGCAGCGGAGTAATACGGCCCATATTACTCAGTACTTTTTGACCGACATCCAGACTGGATGACAAAGACGCAGTCATGGACAGATCGAGCAACACGCCAGCGAGCATGGCATCTTTATCATCCAGCTTTACATTGCCGGCACCACCAATCAAGTCAGAACGGTTTTCACTGTCAGCCAGCCAGCGAGCGGTTTCTGAAGTGGCGCCGCTATCCGATAAAGCAAATACCGAGGCACCAAATGCAGCAGCGCGAGGCGCTGCATCAGCGTGCACCGAAACAAATAAGTCAGCGCCTTTTTTACGGGCAATTTCCGTACGGCGACGCAGTGGAATAAAGTAATCACCAGTACGTACCAACTCGGCACGGAAACCTTTTTCAGCATTGATTTGTCGTTGCAGTTCTTTGGCAATCAGCAGCACAATATCTTTTTCGCGTAAACCACCAGGGCCAATAGCACCGGGGTCTTCGCCACCATGTCCGGGGTCAATCGCAATGACAATATCGCGTTTACTGGATGTGGGCAGTTTTGATAATTTTGCTTTAGGTGCAGTCGCAGTAGGAATGCTCAGCGGCTGACGCGTTGTCGCAGTAGCGGCCTGGGTTCTATTGTTGGGGGTGTTATCAAATAAATCGACCACTAAGCGGTGACCATATTGCTGGTTGGGTGCCAAGGTAAAGCTTTTAGGCGTGACCTGTTCCGAGATTTCCAGAACAATACGCAATTGCTCCGGACCTTGACTGCCAGTGCGCACCTGGGTGATCGGTGACTTGCCGCCGGTTAAGCCCGTTAACTGCGTGGAGAGCTTGGCTTTGTCGATATCAATAACGATACGATCCGGCGCGCTCAGGGTAAAAACGCTGTGCTCAACGGGACCAGTGAGGTCAAATACCAGGCGCGTGTTATCCGGTGCACGCCACAGGCGCACGCTATTAATTTGAGTGGATGCAAATGCTTGTAACGGAAGAACAATGCAAAACGCTAAAGCAGCTAGTAAAGATGGTATGCGCACGAATAACCTCGCTATATATTTAAGTCAGGCTTGCCAAAGCAACGCACCAACTTTTACCGCGTGTACTAAAAGGTGATAGTCGCACAATTCGCCCATCATCATGTGCTTTTATCGTGATTTCGAGGTCAGGTTGCGGTAAATAACCCTTTCCTTGCTGTGGCCATTCAATTAAGCACAGATCATCATCAGCAAAGTAATCTCGAATACCCAAGTATTCCAATTCTTCAGGGTCGGCTAAGCGGTATAAATCAAAGTGCCAGACTCTGATGTCGCCGATTTCGTAGGGTTCAACCAGAGTAAATGTTGGGCTTTTTACCGAGCCTTGGTGACCCAAGCCACGCACAATACCGCGCGACAGAGTGGTTTTTCCAGCACCTAAATCCCCGTGCAAGAAAATGACACCGTGGCCAGCCGTTTGTTCAGCCAGTGCATGCCCCAAGCGTGTCATGGCCGCTTCATCTTCAATATACATCTCTATGCCTGACATGGGCTGTGTTCCTCTAGTAAGTGTCGAATACTCTGGCACATATCGCTGGCGGCGACGCCGCGGCCTTGCTGAGCCAGTTGCTCTCCGGCGCAGGCATGCAGCCACACCGCTAAACAGGCCGCAGCATAAGCGGGTAAACCTTGGGCAACCAGTGCCGCAATCACGCCGCTAAGCACATCACCAAAACCTGCTCCAGCCATTACCGGATGACCCCGCTCAACACGCGATAGTTCACCTGCTGGGGTGGCAATTAAAGAGTGATGGCCTTTAAGTACTGTGACTGCATTATAGCCTTGTGCGATGCGCAGTGCAGCGCTGTTTCGATCGGCTTGCACTTGGCTTGTGCTGATATTGAGTAAGCGTGCTGCTTCACCGGGGTGTGGAGTTAAAATAGCCTGCTTGGGTGCAGTGCAAAAGCCACTGGCCAGTAGATTTAGCGCATCAGCATCCCAGACTTGCAGCACCTCACGTTGTGCCGCACAACTGAGCAATGCCCGCGACCAAGGTGACTGTCCTAAACCCGGACCCACCACCAAAACGCTGGCTTGCTCAAGTGGTGTAACGAGCTGCGCACTGCTGCGGATGGCATGGGTCATTACTTCAGGTAAACGGCTTAAGGCAGCACTCAGATGTTGCTCGCGCGTGGCCAAACTGACCATCCCTGCACCGCAGCGTAAAGCGGCTTCGGCACTGAGCAAACCAGCACCGCCCATCGTTACATCACCAGCGATGACTAAAACATGTCCCAGCTGACCTTTATGGGTATCCATTGCACGTGGTGCGAGGCGCATCAGATTGTCGGCATGTATACTGCGCACAGGCGGATTATCGGCCATCATCGTTAGCACCCTCTAGCTGAGACTATAGGTAATAGTATAACAATTTTTCAGAGGAGATAGCCTGTAATGGCGGCAGAACAGCTTGATTTAGTTGCGCTGACTGTATCGATTCGTGACTGGGCGGCTCAGCTGGGATTTCAGCAGCTGGGTATTACAGATACTGACCTCGGCGAAGATGCAGCGCGACTGGATGCTTATTTAGCGGCAGGCTACCACGGTGAAATGGCCTATATGGCCAGCCACGGCACCATGCGCTCACGTCCAGAGGAGTTAGTGCCCGGTACTGTGCGCGTGATTTCTGTGCGCATGGACTATCTACCAGAAGACACACAGATGGCGCAAATGCTGGCGCAAGCTGAACAAGCTTATATCTCACGTTATGCACTAGGGCGTGATTACCATAAATTAATCCGTAAACGCCTGCAGCAACTGGCGGAAAAAATCACTGCAGAGATTGGTCCCTTTGGCTATCGAGCTTTTGTTGATAGTGCACCAGTGATGGAGAAACCTTTAGCCAGTAAAGCCGGTTTAGGATGGATGGGAAAAAACACCCTGATCCTCAATCGCAAAGCCGGTAGTTGGTTCTTTTTAGGTGAATTGTTGATTGATCTGCCGTTGCCGATCGATACCCCGAATGATCGCGACCACTGCGGCAAGTGCAGCGCCTGTTTAGATGTGTGTCCCACGCAAGCTTTTGTCGGTGAGCGTGTCTTGGATGCGCGCCGTTGTATTTCTTATTTAACCATTGAGCTTAAAGGTCCGATTCCTGAAGAGTTGCGGCCGATGATGGGCAATCGCGTGTTTGGTTGTGATGACTGTCAGTTAGTCTGTCCATGGAATCGCTTTGCTAAACCGACCCAAGAAGATGATTTTAAGCCACGCCATCAGCTAGATAGCAGCAGCTTGGCTGAGTTATTTATGTGGAGCGAAGAAGAGTTTTTAAAACGTACACAAGGTTCACCGATTCGTCGGACCGGTTATGAGCGTTGGTTGCGCAATATTGCCGTAGGTTTAGGCAATGCACCCAGTACTATTCCGGTGCTTGAGGCACTCAAAGCACGTTTGGAGTATCCATCAGAGCTGGTACTTGAGCACGTGCGTTGGGCATTGCAGCAGCATCAAGACAAGGCGGGCGCCTCTTAGAGGTGCTTTGCAGTAAAATCGCAGCGGTGGGCGATGGTTATCACGCGTGAGACGCAAGCTAAAGCGGATAAAAATCGCTATGATAGGCGCCTCTTTTAAACCCTCTAGTATTTGAACTTATCATGACAGAAAACGATTATCAGTTGGCTTGGGTTATTTATGGCGTATCGGCTTTGGGTTGTATGCTGGCGTGGTTTTATTTCACCAGCTGGATGTGGCGCTATGTGCGTGAGCCGTTGCGCTTAACTGCTGCTGTGATGTTATTTGTGCCAACACTGGTTGATCCTACGGGGAGCCTGTATGCGCCAGCCATTGCCATTACTGCAATGGATCTGTTGTTTAAAGGCAGTAATGATATGTGGCGTTCAATCGCAGATTTGCTGATGTACGGCGCTATGGTTTTTGTGGTCTACGCTTTATTTATCGTTGGGCGTTTATTCCTCGCGCGTAAACGACCTGATAAAAACCAAGAAGACGATGATCAGAATGCCCAATATAACGCACCGCAGCGTGATGTTGAGCCGGCATTGACCTTGCAACAAATGTTGGATGCTGAAAAAGAAACCCCGCCATCAGGTCTGATTGCGCGTCGTTAGGAGACACTGCTATGTGTGAGTTATTAGGGATGAGTGCCAATGTGCCCACTGATGTGGTGTTTAGCTTTACTGGCTTAATGCAGCGCGGCGGTAATACTGGGCCACACCGTGATGGTTGGGGGATTGGTTTTTACGAAGGCCGTGGATTGCGCTTATTTCAAGACCCACAAGCCAGTGCCGATTCAGAAATTGCCCGCCTAGTGCAGCGCTATCCAATTAAAAGTGAAACGGTGATTGGCCATATCCGCCAGGCTAATGTCGGTGCTGTCAGCTTGGCCAATACTCATCCTTTTATGCGTGAGATGTGGGGGCGTAACTGGTGTTTTGCCCACAATGGTCAGATGGCAGATTTTGCGCCGGCCACGGGGATGTATCAGCCGGTGGGTGATACCGATAGCGAAGCGGCGTTTTGCGATATCCTTAACCGTTTGCGCGAAGCCTGCAGCAGCGAATGCAGTATTGAGCGGTTGTTGCCGGTGATTGTTGCAGCTTGCCAAGAGTATCGCAGCCAAGGTGTATTCAACTGTTTGCTGAGTAATGGTGATTGGTTATTTAGCTTTTGCAGCACTAAGCTGGCGCATATCACCCGTCGCGCACCTTTTGGTCCCGCGACACTAAAAGATGCAGATATGAGTGTCGATTTCCAATCTGAGACCACGCCCAATGATGTGGTGACTGTGATTGCGACTGAGCCGTTGACTGATAATGAGTTATGGACAGTCTATGCGCCCGGCGAATGGATACTGTGGCGCGCTGGTGAGATTATTGCGCAAGGCTGATTGAGTCAAAGTCAAAGTCAAAGTATCTAGGCGTGTGGCGCACCGCGTTGCTGCTGTTTTTCCCTCCACGAGCCCAGGATGGGTTCATCGACGGAATAACACCTGCCCCGAAGTGCGGCATTCACGATATGTGTGACAGCTTCTGATAAAACCACAACGCTACTGCGCTAAATAACGCATCCCCTCTTCTAGGCCCTCAACGGTGAGTGGGTACATCTGATCTTCGACCAACTCACGTACCATCGAGATCGACTGGGTATGGCCCCAAGTATCTTTAGGGTAGGGATTGAGCCAGATGATCTTTTTGAATTTCTGCTTAAAGCGCTGCATCCATACATAACCTGCTTCGTCGTTCCAGTGTTCAACACTGCCGCCGGGCTGCGCGATTTCATAAGGTGACATCGACGCATCACCGACAAAAATCACTTTATAGTCAGCGCCATAGGTGTGCAGTACATCTTGCGTGGGTGTGCGCTGGTCAAAGCGGCGTGCGTTACTTTTCCATAAGCCTTCATAAATAAAGTTATGAAAATAGTAATGTTCAATGTGTTTAAACTCAGTTTTACAGGCCGAAAACAGCTCTTCACAGATTTTGATATGCGCATCCATGGAGCCACCAATATCAAACAGCACGAGCAGTTTGACGGTATTGCGGCGTTCGGGGCGCATTTGGATATTCAGCAGACCACCATCGCGGGCGGTGTGGTCAATGGTGCCACCCAGATCAAACTCGTTCTCAGCACCTTGGCGAGCAAATTGACGTAAACGGCGCAGGGCTATTTTGATATTGCGCGTACCAATCTCAACTTGATCATCAAGATCTTTATACTCGCGTTGCTCCCACACTTTAACCGCGCGACCTTGGCGTTCGCCGTCACTGCCGATACGAATCCCTTCAGGGTTATAACCGCCTGAGCCAAAAGGGCTGGTGCCGCCGGTGCCAATCCATTTACTGCCGCCTTTGTGCTTACCTTTTTGCTCTTCAAGGCGCTCTTTA
>DATERS010000024.1:0-2842 GCA_035271365.1 Thiopseudomonas sp. | reverse complement strand
TTTCTTAATGCTATAAGCCAAGCAATGCGGCAAAAAGGTTATGCGTTAAAAACTGAGAAAACCTATCTGCACTGGATTAAACGCTTTATCTTGTTTCATGGTAAACGCCACCCAAAAAATATGGGCGCTGATGAAGTTCGTACTTTTCTATCCAGCCTTACCAATCAATAGCATGTCGCCACTGGCACGCAAAAGATCGCCCTGAATGCCTTGGCGTCTTTATATAACAGGAACACACTCATGTATTAGGCGACCACTTTGCTGGAACGCACAGTCCTTTAGATGCCCTACTCTAAGGCTATGCAAACACACACTACGTGATATTAAAGATACGCTTCTTTTGCAGGACAGTCATACACTTCAACACAGTTGCGCCCCGCTGATTTAGCACGGTAGAGAGCAATATCTGCCATATTCACCAACTCTACCGCTGGGTGCTGATCGGACGGTATTAAACTGGCAACACCCAGACTGACAGTCACAATACCGAAAAACGATTGAGCATGCGGTATGGCTAATGACACTATAGTTTCTTGCAGATGTTTTGCCACCTTAAGGGCTGCCTGTGTATTTGTATTTGGCAGCAGGACCACAAACTCTTCACCCCCATAACGTGCCACTACATCAGCTGCACGAGTCATGGTTTGGTTTAATCCTTGAGCAAGCGTCTTGAGGCAACTATCCCCGGCAATGTGTCCATAATGGTCATTATATTTTTTAAAAAAATCAATATCCAACATAATAACTGACAACTCGGTGCCAAAACGTTGTCCGCGATTCCACTCTTTTTTAAGCATAAAATCAAAATAGCGTCGGTTCCTGATTTCGGTTAAACCATCAGTCTCACTGCGTATCTGCAAGAGTCTGTTGGCTTTAGCCAACTCTTTGGTACGCACCTCAATCAGCTGTTCCAATTCACGATTACGCTTTTCTATCGCAGACACCGGATACATTTCAGCGCCCTGAGTGGGTGCAAAAGGAATTGAAAGGCCGCCGTGTACGATTTTCCAATCTGTCTGTTCGTAACGAAAAATCACTACCAGTCGAGCAACTTCTTCGGATAAAAAAGGATTGGCAAGCGGCAGATGAAGATGAAAAAATGCGGTAGCTACAACAACATCGTCAGCCAGATCTTGTAATGTTAACTCCAGCATCTCAATACCAAGAGGCTCGGATACTTGAGACAAATCTTGTTGAGTCACTGTAAGCGCGTCGGCTTTATTTGTGATCAATACATTGCTACTGCCAGTGAAGCCAGTAAAGTTCTCACTAAGATATTCACCCACTCGCTCATCACGCGATGAGAACATGTCGATATATTTCTTAAACAAAGAATAAATCAGTTGCTGACGCTCAGGACTCATCTGCCCCTTCCCAGTCCGTGAATATGCGACTATTTTATCGTATTCAAGCATGGTCAAAACTCACGAGATAAAGGGCCAAACCTGTACTTTGGACTTGCAGCAACTTCATAGATACTCAATAACTTATGGAGCGCCTTGCAAGGCGCCCCACATTCAAAATTAATCTAACCACCATAAAACAGCACTGAGATAAATGCAGTATTTTCTACCAGTGTATGGATACCGATAATATCTGATCGCCATTTTAATGAATGGATAAACTCAAAATAGCGCTATATCACAACCTCCAGCCAATAAAAACCCGCCTGCTCTTCACATCGAGCAGGCGGGTTTTAGTAGCGCGATAAACTTATTTTATATTTGCATACATCTCGCCACTGGCGTAGCGCAAATACATTGTTTCTAAGGACATCGGCTTGATTTTTGACGCTTGACCGGCAGCACCGAATGCTTCGTAACGGTCGATACAAATATCACGCATCGCAATAACAGTTTCGCCAAAGAATTTACGTGGATCAAATTCGCTTGGATTTAACGCCATATGACGACGCATTGCACCGGTCGAAGCCAGACGCAAGTCAGTATCAATGTTGACCTTACGCACGCCGTGCTTAATGCCTTCAACGATTTCTTCTACCGGTACGCCGTAGGTTTCTTTAATGTCGCCGCCGTACTGGTTGATAATTTCTAGCCACTCTTGTGGTACAGAGCTGGAGCCGTGCATCACTAAGTGCGTATTAGGAATGCGCTTGTGAATTTCTTTAATGCGCTCGATGGCTAAGGTGTCGCCGGTCGGTGGCTTAGTGAATTTGTACGCGCCGTGGCTGGTACCGATGGCGATGGCCAAGGCATCCACTTTGGTTTTCTGCACAAAGTCAGCGGCTTCTTCTGGATCAGTAAGCATTTGCTCCATATCCAATACGCCTTCAGCGCCGATGCCGTCTTCTTCGCCAGCCATACCGGTTTCTAAGCTACCTAAGCAACCCAGCTCACCTTCCACTGACACACCACAAGCGTGGGCTAGCGCTACAGTGCGACGGGTTACGTCAACGTTGTAGTCATAGTCCATTGGTGTTTTGCCGTCTTCACCGAGTGAGCCGTCCATCATTACCGATGAGAAGCCCAACTGGATGGAGCGCTGACAGACATCAGGGCTGGTACCGTGGTCTTGGTGCATACATACCGGAATATGCGGGAACTCTTCAATCGCCGCTAAAATAAGGTGACGCAAAAACGGTGCGCCGGCATATTTACGTGCGCCAGCAGATGCTTGCACGATCACTGGAGAGTCGGTTTTATCCGCTGCTTCCATAATGGCGCGCATTTGTTCTAGGTTGTTCACGTTAAAGGCTGGTACGCCGTAGCCAAATTCGGCGGCGTGATCAAGCATTTGACGCATGCTAATAAGAGCCATAATTATTTCCCCGCAAGGTCATTAAAATCTACCCGGCCCACTCTATGCAAGCCGGTTACTGTCA
>DATERS010000023.1:0-17684 GCA_035271365.1 Thiopseudomonas sp. | reverse complement strand
AGAAGACTGGGTAAATACCAAAGGGCGCAACTAAGGCAATGGCGATAAACACGGCAAAGAATATTTTATTACGCCGACTGGCTGCAATCCGACGCTCCCGCTCAACACGAACACGCTGCTGTTGTACTTGGGTTTTAATTGCTTCAGACATCTTATGTCTCCTTACCAAATAAGCCCGCTGGACGCACTAACAACACCAGCACCATAACTAGAAAAATCACAGTGTTAGCCGCTTCAGGGTAAAAAACTTTGGTTAAACCTTCGATCAAGCCCATTAATAAGCCAGTGACTATCGCGCCCATAATCGAGCCCATACCGCCAATCACTACCACCGCAAAGACCACGATTAACAGATTCGCACCCATGCCAGGTGAAACGGGGTAAATGGGTGCCGCTAACACACCGGCAAAGGCTGCTAATGCCGCGCCATAACCGTAGGTTAAGGTCACCAGTAACGGCACGTTAATACCGAAAGCTTGCATCAGTTTTGGGTTTTCCGTACCTGCACGCAGATAGGAACCCAAGCGTGTGCGCTCGATCATGTACCAGGTCACAAAACAAACAATAAGCGCGGAAACAATCACCCAAGCACGGTATTTGGGTAAGAACATAAAGCCTAAATTAAAGCCGCCCTTGAGCGCATCTGGCATAGGGTAAGAACTACCCGACACACCAAATACCTTAACAAATAGACCTTCAATAATCAGCGCTAAACCAAAGGTTAGCAGCAGACCATAGAGGTGATCTTCTCCAGTAATTCTGCGCAGCAGGTGTTTTTCAATCGCCATGCCGATCAGACCTACGGTCAGCGGGGCTAAGAATAAGGCAAACCAGTAATTCACCCCTAAGTACTGCAAGCTCAATAAGGTGACAAACGCACCCAACATATACAGTGCGCCATGGGCAAAGTTAATGATGCGCAGTAGGCCAAAAATAATTGCTAAACCTAGACTTAACAACGCATAAAATGCACCGTTAATCAGTCCCAGTAGCAGTTGTCCCAGTAACACACTGAGGGGAACTCCAAAAAGTATCGTCATAGGTTGTCACCCACTCCAAAAGCCGCTGCAACTCAATTGCAACGGCTTATAACGGCATTAAACAATCAGTTTTTAATAAGTTTGCACTGGCTTTCAGCCAATGGGCGATAGGCTTGGTCGGCAGGAATAGTGCGTAGAATTTTATATAAATCCCACTCTGACTTAGACTCTGCAGGTGTCTTCACTTGCGCTAAATACATATCGTGCACCATGCGTCCGTCTTCACGCAGTTTGCCGTTTTTAGCAAACATATCGTTGATTGGGGTTTCAATCATTTTTGCGCGAACCACTTGCGTGTCATCCGAATCTGTTGCTTTCACCGCATTGAGGTAATGCATAGTCGAAGAGTAAACACCCGCATGAGTCATACTTGGCATACGGCCCACGCGTTTGTGGTAACGATTCGCCCACTCACGAGTTTCATCATTCATATCCCAGTACCAACCGGTAGTGAGCATCAGTCCTTGCGTGACTTCTAAACCCATCGAGTGCACGTCGTTGAGGAACACCACCATACCGGCCAGTTTTTGACCTGACTGGGTTAAACCAAACTGACTTGCGGTTTGTAGAGCATTCACCATATCAGCGCCAGCGTTAGCCAAAGCGACAACTTCAGCGCCAGAACCTTGCGCTTGCAGAATATAGGATGAGAAGTCATTACTTGGGAATGGATGGCGGACTTTACCAACCACCTTGCCACCGCCTGTCTCAACCACCTTGGTAATATCGGCTTCTAACGAGTGACCAAAGGCATAGTCAGCTGCCAAAATAAACCAGTCTTTGCCGCCTTCTTCAAGCACTGCATGTGCCGTACCGTTGGATAAGGCATAGGTGTCATACACCCAGTGCATATGGTTCGGTGAGCAGTGTTCATTGGTTAATGAAGAAGAAGCTGAACCAGAAATAAGTGCCAGTTTGTTTTCTTGCTCAACAATTTTATTGACCGCCATCACCACTGAGGTAGCGACTAAGCCGGTAATCACATCAACGTTTTTCTCATCTATCCACTGACGTACAGTATTGGCACCCACATCCGGCTTGTTCAGGTCATCGGCATTAAAAATGACAATTTTCTTACCATTGACCTGACCGCCGAAATCTTCCACAGCCATTTTCAGAGCTTCTAAACCGCCTGGGCCAGAAAGATCGCGGTAAGTACCTGACATATCGGCCAAATAACCAATACGAATTTCATCATCACTAATCGCAGCCTGTGCTGTACTCGACAGTAGACCTGCGGCAACGATCAGACTGATTGCTTTTCTTAAACCTTTCATAGGACACCTTTTTAATTTTATTGTTGTTGTCACACTCAGTGTTTCTTACCAGGTTTCTCGACCGAGAAACAATTTATACACCTAAGCTTTTACTCAAATATTCCTGTTTTGATGGCAGTTCAGCGGCGCTGATTTCGTCAATAATTTTGCCGTGTTCCATTAAATAGTGGCGATCAGCCAAGGGCGCAGCAAAGCGGAAGTTTTGCTCGACTAGAACAATGGTCAGGCCTTTTTCTTTTAATTTGATCAATACTTCAGCTAGTTTCTGCACAATCACCGGGGCCAGGCCTTCAGTAATTTCATCCAGCAGTAATAAATTAGCGCCAGTGCGTAAAATGCGCGCCATTGCCAGCATCTGCTGTTCACCACCGGAGAGGCGCGTGCCTTGGCTAAAGCGACGCTCATACAGGTTAGGGAACATTTCATAGAGTTCATCAAGACCCATACCGCCACTGCGCACGGTCGGCGGCAGCAGTAAGTTTTCTTCAACGTTGAGGCTGGCAAAAATACCGCGCTCTTCAGGGCAAAAACCCACACCTAAACGTGGAATCTGATGCGCTGGAATCGTCATGGTTTCGGTGCCATTGATGATGATGGAGCCACTGCGCTTACCGACCATATTCATAATCGCGCGCAAGGTGGTACTGCGCCCCGCACCGTTACGGCCCAGCAAAGTGACTAATTCACCACGGCGCACCACCATATTGACGCCATGCAAAATATGCGACTGACCGTAGTAAGCATGCAAATCTTCGACCAGCAGTTGTTCACGATTGGATGTATTCATACCGCCACCTCATCGGTCACTGCTGTGCCTAAATAGGCTTCACGTACAGCGGGATTGGCCGAGACGGTTTGATAATCGCCTTCAGCTAAAATAGAACCACGCGCCAGCACGGTAATCGCATCACACAAACGACTGACCACGCTTAAATTATGCTCAACCATCAACACTGTGCGCCCCACTGCAACGCGACGCACCAGGTCAACGACCATATCCACGTCTTCTTGACCCATACCTTGAGTAGGCTCATCCAGCAACAGCATCACAGGGTCTAATGCCATAGTGGTGGCCAGTTCTAAGGCGCGTTTACGGCCGTAGGACAACTCGTCGGTGACAGTGTCAGCAAAACTACCCAGCCCAACCTTCTCCAGTAACTCCATCGCTTGGTCATTTAAACTATTTAAACTGCGTTCTGATTTCCAAAAGTGGAAGGAATTACCCTGTTTACTTTGCAAGGCCACGCGCACGTTTTCTAAAACAGTCATCTGCCCAAATACGGCAGAAATCTGAAATGAACGCACTAAGCCTAACTTAGCAATTTGGTTGGCCTTAGTACCGGTAATCGCCTTACCCTGGAAAATAATCTCGCCACGGGTCGGCGGTAAAAAATGGGTCAGCAAGTTGAAAAACGTAGTTTTTCCTGCACCATTAGGACCGATTAAGGCATGGATGTGCCCTTTTTGAACTTTTAAATCAACATTATTGACGGCAGTAAAGCCACGAAACTCTTTGGTTAACCCACGGGTTTCTAAAATAATATCCGATGACATGTGCAGCCCTCTAACCCTGATTATTGTTGTTGGTTATTAGCTTTATAGGTGCCTTACCTTTACGTTAACGATAACAAGGTTTTTGATTTTAAAGCAAGCGTGATGAAACACAGTAGGACTTTTAGATCATCACGCGCTTTAATCGTGTTAGGGAATCAAAACTTAAATGTGTAGTTAACAATCACACGATTTTCATCAATATCAGTGGTGTGCGAACCACGGTACATCACGTTACGCACCAATAAGCTGACATCTTTTAATGGGCCAGACTGAATGGTGTAACCCAAGTCAATATCGCGCTCCCACTCTTTAGCACTCTGTCCGCCCACTTTAAAGTTGTCACCACTGACATAACGCGCCATCAAATTCAGACCCGGCACACCAATTTGCGCAAAGTTATAGTCATAGCGAATTTGCCAAGAATCTTCTTTAGCACGCAAGAAAGGATAGTAGGTTGAGGTATTCATAGTCCACGGATCGGTACCACCGCCTAAATAGGGTGTACCCGTTTTACCACTTTGATCTTGATAACCTAAACCCAACCAATGCCCCGCGTAACCCAGCGAGAACATACCACTGGCCAAGGTGCTATCAACGTTGGTATTGCCTTTGTCAGAGCTTTTGAAGTAACGCAGATCAGTCTTAAATTTAAGCTCACTGGTTAAATCAGTTAAAAACTGCAGGTTAGCGTGGTGCTGACTGTAATTATCTTTCAGTTCAGCATAAAAGTAAGTACCGGTTAAGCCTGGGATAAACTGATAACTGCTGCCAGCATAATTAAACTTATTACTTCTTACACCACCGGTTGCACCATCTGCAGCCATAAACATATTTTCGTAATCAGTCGAGTCACGGTGGCGTACTTTCTGAAACTGCCCTGCTGTAAGGGTTAAATTTTCAATGTCTTTAGACTGAACCTGACCACCTTGAAAGGTCTGTGGCAGCATGCGTGTGTCATTACGAAAAGCAATGGGTAATACCGGCTCATGAGTACCCACAGTCAGCACTGTTTCAGCTAGTTTAGCTTTTGCAGTTAAACCTAAAAAAGCATGGTTATCCGCTGATTTTCCATTATGACGACTGCGTACCAATGTCCCTGTGCCGCCTGTACCACCACCTGAATCCAGTTTAACGCCCAGTAAACCCAAAGCATCCACCCCAAGCCCCACGGTGCCTTCGGTATAGCCGGACTTTAGACGCAACATAAAGCCTTGGCCCCAGTCTTCAGATTTTGACTGGGTTTTACCTTTATGCACCGGCCCACCCGGTAAACCACTGTCGCGGTAATCACGATTCATATAAAAGTTACGTAGGCTTAAACTGGCCTCGCCATCTTCAACAAATGCGGCTTGAGTGACGCATGGCATGGCGACTGCGGCCGCCAAAGCGCTGATTAAAAACACCTTATTGATTTTAGTGTGCATAGTAAGTCTCTCTTATTTTTATTAACGACTGCTTATAGATAACTCGAACCTTCAGCCCTTAAGTTACTTGGTTCGCGGAATCCGTCCCATCAGGTAAAACTCATCATTGGGTGGTGTACCGGCCATGGACACCAGTCGATTCGACAAGCCAAAAAACGAGGCTATCGCACCCATGTCCCAAATATCATCCATACTAAAGCCCTGCGCTTGCAGCGTGGCGACCCAATCATCAGTTAATACGCCGCATTCAATAGCTAGGTAGTAAGTGTAATCAAGCATCACTCGTTGTTTTTCAGTGATCGGAGCTGTGCGGAAATTAACCGCGATCTGATCTGACAAATGTGGCTGCTTAGAGTAAATACGTAACAATGCCCCATGCGCCACCACGCAATATAAGCATTCATGCTGGGAGCTCATGGCAACCACAATCATTTCTCTCTCGACAAGAGACAACGTGGGCGACTCGCGATCCATGAGCGCATCGTGATAGGCAAAAAATGCCCGAAACTCAGCAGGCCGATGCGCCAGCATTAAAAACACATTGGGAATAAACCCGGCTTTTTCTTGCACGGCAAGCATGCGTTGTTGCAAATCTTCCGGTAAGTCCGAGATAGAATCAGGGAATGGAAAACGGCTCAATTGGGGCATGGTGCAACCTCTTTATTATTATTTATGACTGAGTGACGGCAACACCACCAGGGCAAAATTCAGCAGTGCTCTCTTCACGCATCTTGAATTTTTGCACTTTGCCACTGATGGTCATCGGAAATTCATTCACAAATTTAATAAAACGCGGCACTTTAAAGTGAGCAATTTTGCCTTTACAGAACTCTTTTAATTCATCCACGCTCATGCTGTCACCTGGATGTAACTGCACCCAAGCCACAATTTCTTCACCATATTTTTCGCAAGGTATACCCACAACCTGCACATCAGCAACGCATTCATGAGTGTAAATATATTCTTCAATTTCGCGCGGATAGACGTTTTCGCCACCGCGAATAATCATATCTTTGTTGCGGCCAACAATTTTGATATAGCCATCATCATCCATAATGGCCAAGTCACCGGTATGCATCCAGCGTGCACTATCCAACGCTTCTTTGGTGGCATCAGGATTATTCCAATAGCCCAGCATCACGCTATAACCACGGGTGCACAATTCACCAATTTCGCCACGGGGTACAACACGACCTTCCTCGTTAACAATTTTGCTTTCTAAGTGCGGCTGAGTTCGACCCACGGTGGTGGTACGGTGCTCAAGATTATCGTCGGCAGCGGTTTGTGTGGAAACGGGACTGGTTTCAGTCATGCCGTAAGCAATTTGCACTTCGGTCATATGCATATCGCTAATAACGCGCTTCATCACTTCAATAGGGCAAATAGAACCGGCCATAATGCCCGTGCGTAAACTGCTGAGATCTAAGTTTTCCAGCTCATCACTGTCGAGCATGGCAATAAACATCGTCGGCACACCGTACAACACAGTCGCTTTTTCTTCGGCAACAGTCTGCAAGGTAGTTACAGCATCAAAAGCAGCACCCGGATAAATAATAGTGCTGCCATGGGTTAAGGCGCCTAAGTTACCCATCACCATGCCGAAGCAGTGGTACAGCGGTACCGGAATAACTAAGCGGTCATGCTCAGTTAAACCGAGGCTCTCACCGACCATATAACCATTATTTAAAATATTGTAGTGACTGAGTGTGGCGCCCTTAGGAAACCCAGTGGTACCTGAGGTGTACTGAATATTAATTGGATCATCAAATTGCAAAAGACTGCCAACATCTGCCAGCTGCTGCTCACTGATCACATGCGCACCGGATAACACACTCTGCCACGCCAGCATGCCTGGTGCCGGCTCATCGCTCAGGCTAATCACGCCTTTAAGCATCGGTAACCGTGGACTATCCAGTTCGCCCGGTACTGCTGGTGCTAACTCCGGCAATAAATCACTGATCATGGCGTGATAATTAGAGCTTTTAAACGCAGAGGCACTAATTAACCAAGCACAGCCAGACTGTTTCAGTACATATTCCAACTCAGTCGTACGGTAAGATGGATTAATATTAACCAGAATGGCACCCACTTTAGCCGTGGCAAATTGCGAGACTAACCACTGCACACAGTTCGGTGACCAAATACCCACTCGATCACCCGGCTTAATACCTAGAGCCAGTAACCCACGCGCAGACTTATTGACTAACACGCCTAACTCGGACCAAGTCATGCGTATATCTTGTTCACGGGCAACCAGTGCTTCTCGGTCAGGAAAGCGAGCTACGGTCTGGTCGAAGGCCGCACCAATAGTCATAGCCAATAGAGGTTTATCCTGCAATCCGCAGGTATAGCTTGGAATACTCATCGTAAAATTCCCTCGACATTTTATGTTTGTTATTGAGGTTGCTTTATTTGAATTGACTGCTTCTTTTCTTGTTTTCAAGATTATTGTTGACAGCTAATCCATGGTTGGTTTACGTTAACGTAAAGGTCAGTTCCATAGCTACAACATACAACGCAATTGAAGCGGATGTAAACACCCTAAAAAGACTAAATTTCATGGCACTGACATAATTAACGAGGTGAGAACCTCTTATAACAAATACAAAACCCAATCAAAGGTACCGACACATGACATATTCCAGCCTTAACTTTGCTCTTGGTGAAACCGCCGATATGCTGCGCGATCAAGTACGCAGCTTTGTTGCCAGCGAAATTTCACCTCGCGCAGAAGCCATTGATCACGACAATCTTTTCCCTGTAGATTTATGGCGCAAATTCGGTGATATGGGTCTGTTAGGTATCACTGTGCCAGAAGAGTACGGTGGTGCGGGCATGGGCTACTTAGAGCACGTGATTGCCATTGAAGAAATCAGCCGTGGCTCAGCCTCTGTAGGCCTTTCATACGGTGCGCACTCCAACTTATGTGTCAACCAAATCAACCGTAACGGTACCCACGAGCAGAAACTCAAGTATTTACCGAAGTTGATTTCAGGTGAGCATGTTGGTGCTCTAGCGATGAGTGAGCCCAACGCTGGTTCTGATGTGGTTTCAATGCGTTTACGTGCTGAGCGTCAAGGCGATCATTTCGTATTCAATGGTAGTAAAACGTGGATTACTAACGGTCCAGATGCTAATACCTATGTGATTTATGCGAAAACCGACGCAGAGAAAGGCGCACACGGTATTACTGCATTTATCGTTGAACGTGACTTAGAAGGCTTTAGTCGTGGTTCTAAGTTCGACAAACTCGGTATGCGCGGCTCTAACACCTGTGAGCTGTTTTTTGATGATGTAAAAGTGCCTGCAGAAAACATTTTAGGCGAGTTCAATGGTGGCGTTAAAGTGCTGATGAGCGGCTTGGATTACGAGCGCGCAGTACTTGCCGGTGGCCCAGTGGGCATTATGCAAGCCTGTATGGATATCGTTGTTCCTTATATCCACGACCGTAAGCAGTTTGGTCAAAGTATTGGTGAGTTCCAGTTTATTCAAGGCAAGATTGCCGATATGTACTCGCAAATGAACGCCAGCCGTGCCTACTTATACGCTGTCGCCAATGCCTGTGACCGTGCAGAAACCTCACGTAAAGATGCTGCTGGTGTAATCCTCTATACCGCTGAAATCGCCACCAAGATGGCACTTGAAGCCATTCAAATCTTAGGCGGTAACGGTTATATCAACGAATTCCCTACCGGCCGTTTACTACGCGACGCCAAGTTGTATGAAATCGGCGCAGGCACCAGTGAAATTCGCCGTATGTTGATTGGTCGTGAGTTATTCCGCGAAACTAAATAAGTCTTCTCTATCCACCCCTTGAAAGCATCCATCGCTTTCAAGGGGTGCTACAACAATAACAACAGTAGAGGAACAGCCCATGGCCACCTTGCATACTAAAATCAATACCCGCTCCCCCGAATTTGCGATCAACGCGCAAGCGATGCAAACACAAGTGGATGACTTACGCGCTTTACTCAATACAGCCAGCTTAGGCGGTGGTAAGGCAGCTCAAGATCGTCACGAGTCGCGTGGCAAATTATTAGTGCGCGACCGTATTGACGCATTACTTGATACTGGATCAGCGTTTTTGGAGATCTCTCCATTAGCCGCCTATGAAGTCTATGCTGACAATATTGCTGCCGCAGGTGTGGTTGCCGGTATTGGTCGCGTAGAAGGTATCGAATGCATGATTATTGCTAACGATGCCACTGTTAAAGGCGGTACCTATTACCCGCTCACCGTTAAAAAGCATCTTCGCGCGCAGACCATTGCTCAGCAAAACCGTCTGCCCTGCATTTACTTGGTTGACTCAGGTGGCGCGAACCTACCCAACCAAGATGAAGTATTCCCAGACCGCGAACACTTTGGCCGTATCTTTTTTAACCAAGCCAATATGAGTGCACAAGGCATCCCACAAATCGCCGTGGTGATGGGTTCCTGTACCGCAGGTGGTGCTTATGTGCCCGCCATGTCTGACGAAACAATTATGGTGCGCGATCAAGCGACCATTTTCTTAGCCGGCCCACCTTTAGTTAAAGCTGCTACCGGTGAAGTGGTGACTGCAGAAGAACTGGGTGGTGCTGATACCCACTGCCGTATTTCAGGTGTCGCTGACCATTACGCTGAAGACGATAATCACGCTTTGGCAATTGCTCGCCGTTGCGTTTCCAACTTAAATTGGAAAAAAATGGGCGAATTACAAACCCGCCCTGTACAAGCACCTTTATATGACTCACAAGAACTCTACGGTGTGATTCCAGCCGATGCTAAACAACCGGTTGATGTACGCGAAATCATCTCGCGTCTAGTGGATGGCAGCGAGTTTGATGAATTTAAAGCCCTGTTCGGTACTACATTAGTCTGCGGCTTTGCTCATTTACACGGTTATCCGGTGGCCATTCTAGGTAACAACGGTATTTTATTTGCCGAAGCCGCACAAAAAGGTGCGCACTTTATTGAACTGGCTTGCCAGCGTGGTATTCCACTGATTTTCCTACAAAACATTACCGGTTTTATGGTTGGTAAAAAGTATGAAGAAGGCGGTATTGCTAAGCATGGTGCGAAATTAGTTACCGCTGTGGCTTGTGCACAAGTTCCTAAATTTACCGTTCTAGTGGGTGGTAGTTTTGGTGCCGGTAACTACGGTATGTGTGGACGTGCTTATGATCCACGCTTCTTATGGATGTGGCCTAACGCACGTATTGGTGTGATGGGTGGTGAGCAAGCCGCGGGCGTACTGGCGCAAGTTAAGCGTGAACAAGTTGAACGAGCGGGCGGTCATTTTTCTACAGAGCAAGAAGCAGCCATTAAAAAGCCTATTCTGGCGCAATACGAACACCAAGGTCACCCCTACTACTCAAGTGCGCGCTTATGGGATGACGGTGTCATTGATCCAGCGCAAACCCGTGATGTACTTGGTTTAGCGTTGTCCGCAACTCTGAATGCACCCATTGAGCCGACCAAGTTCGGCGTGTTCCGCATGTAAGGAAAGCAATCATGGCTTATCTAGAAATACAATTAGAACGTGGTGAGCAGGGTATTGCGACCCTTTGGTTAAATCGTCCAGAAAAAAATAACGCCTTTAATGCCGGCATGATCAGCGAATTAATTCACGCACTGGAAGATATCCAGCAAGATCAAAACATCCGCATTCTAGTGTTGCGTGGACGTGGTAAACACTTCTCCGCAGGTGCTGACTTAGGCTGGATGAAAGCCTCAGCACAGTTAGATTATGAGGCAAACCTAGCTGACTCACATGAGTTAGGCGAGTTGATGCACAAGCTCTATCACCTGCCCCAGCCCACCTTAGCCGTAGTGCAAGGCGCAGCCTTTGGTGGCGCAGTAGGGCTAATCGCTTGCTGTGATATGGCCATCGGTGCTGATGATGCAGTGATTTGCTTATCCGAAGTCCGTATCGGCTTAGCACCAGCAGTCATCAGTCCTTTTGTAGTTAAAGCATTAGGCCAACGTGCCGCGCGCCGTTATGCACTGACTGCAGAGCGCTTTAGTGGTGCAACAGCAACACAGCTTGGCCTATTGGCGCAAAGTTACTCTGCTGACACTTTAGATGCAGAGACTGAGACATGGCTGGCTAACCTGTGCTTAAACAGCCCGCAAGCCATGGCCGCTACTAAAGCCCTGTTAATTGCAGTGGACGAAGGCAAAATTGATGCCGACACCCGTGCTAAAACCGAACAAACTATTGCAGCTTTACGCGTCAGCCCTGAAGGGCAAGAAGGCTTAAATTCTTTCTTTGAAAAACGCTCACCTTCTTGGCAGGAGTCACGCTAATGAATCGTCATATTGATACCCTACTTATTGCAAACCGCGGTGAAATTGCTTGCCGTATTATGAAAACTGCCAAGGCTCAAGGTTTAAAAACCGTGGCAGTGCACAGTGAAGTTGACCGCAATGCGCGTCATGCACGCACAGCAGATATTTGCTACAACCTAGGCGGTGCTCGACCCGCAGAAAGCTATCTATTGATTGATAAAATCATTGAAGCGGCTCAAGCCACAGGCGCACAAGCGATTCACCCAGGTTACGGTTTCTTAGCAGAAAATAGTGGTTTTGCTCAAGCCATTGAAGATGCAGGTTTAATCTTTTTAGGCCCACCAGCCAGCGCTATTGTAGCGATGGGCAGCAAGTCAGCCGCTAAACTATTAATGGAAGAAGCAGGCGTACCTTTAGTACCTGGTTTCCACGGCGAAGAACAAGATTACGAAACCTTCCGCATTGCCTCTGAAAAGATTGGCTACCCAGTCCTATTAAAAGCCACTGCTGGCGGCGGCGGTAAAGGTATGAAGGTTGTTGAAAAGGAATCTGAGCTCAAGGAAGCTTTAGAGTCTGCTCAGCGTGAAGCCAAATCAGCATTTGGTAATCCCATTATGCTGGTGGAAAAATATGTACTGAAGCCTCGTCACGTAGAAATCCAGATTTTTGCTGATATGCACGGTAACTGCGTATATCTCAATGAGCGTGACTGCTCCATTCAACGTCGCCACCAAAAAGTTGTTGAAGAAGCTCCAGCGCCAGGCATCAGTCCTGAGCTGCGTAAAACCATGGGTGAAGCAGCGGTTAAAGCGGCGCAAGCCATTGGTTACGTCGGTGCCGGTACGGTAGAGTTCTTATTGGATGCGCGCGGTGAGTTCTTCTTTATGGAGATGAACACCCGTCTACAAGTTGAGCACCCGATTACTGAGCTGATTACCGGACAAGATCTCGTTGCATGGCAAATTCGTATTGCCCGCGGTGAGAAGCTGCCACTGACACAAGAGCAAGTTCCACTCAATGGCCACGCTATTGAAGTACGCTTGTATGCAGAAGATCCAGATAATGATTTCTTACCTTCAACCGGTACGTTAAACCTCTATCGTGAGCCCGCTGCAGGTGAAGGCCGTCGCGTTGATACCGGTATTGAAGAAGGCGATAGCATTTCACCGTTCTACGACCCCATGATTGGTAAGTTGATTGCTTGGGGCGAGAACCGTGAAGAAGCGCGTCAACGCTTATTAGCGATGCTGGCTGAGACCCATATCCATGGCGTGCGCACCAACTTAGCGTTTTTAAGCCGTATCTTAGCTCACCCAGCCTTTGCTGCGGCGGAGCTCGATACTGACTTTATTCCACGTCATGAAGCTGATCTTTTTATCACTCCAGCTGAGTTACCAGCAGAATTCTGGAGTGCCGCGGGTCGTGCTTGGGCATTATCGCAAAACCATCGCATCCGTGAGGATGACCCAAGTTCACAGTGGGCAGTGGCGTCAGGATGGCGCAGTGCACAACCACAGCTCTATACACTAAACTTACAAAGCGGTGAGCAACAGCAAAAAGTTGTGGTGTATTGTGACGACTTAACCCATACCAAGCTGATTAACGACAAACTGGTCATTGAAGAAAACAATATGACCCAGCAATACCCTGCGCTGCGTGTTGGTAATACCTTGTACCTTGAGTGGCAAGGCGAATTGCATCCAGTGACCCAAGTCGATTTTATTGCCCAAGCGGCTGCAAGTTCACAGCAACAAGGTGGCTTAACCGCACCCATGAACGGCAATATAGTGCAAATTTTAGTCACTCCAGGCCAAACTGTTAAACAAGGCGCAACGCTCGTGGTATTGGAAGCGATGAAAATGGAACATAGCATTAGCGCTCCACACGATGGCATCGTACAAAACATCTTCTGTGCAGAAGGCGATATGGTCAGCGATGGCATGGTACTGGTTGAACTTGATGGGGGTGAGTGATGAGCTTTCCCTCGCAAGTACGGCTCGTTGAAGTAGGACCACGTGATGGCCTACAAAACGAAAAGCAACCGATCAGCGTGGCCGATAAGGTCGCGTTGATTGACGCACTCAGCGGCAGTGGTTTGTCTTATATTGAAGCCGGTAGTTTTGTGTCACCCAAATGGGTACCACAAATGGCTGGCAGCGCTGAAGTGTTTGAACAAATTCAGCGTGCCGACGCCATCACCTATGCTGCTTTAACTCCCAATATGCAAGGATTTGAAGCAGCGATGGCAGCCGGTGTTAAAGAAGTTGCTGTCTTTGCTGCTGCGTCTGAATCTTTTTCACAAAAAAACATCAACTGCTCAATTAGCGATAGCCTCAAACGCTTTGAGCCACTGATGGACGCTGCAAAGCAACAGGGTGTTCGTGTACGCGGCTATGTATCATGTGTTCTGGGGTGCCCATATGAAGGTGAGATTGCACCAGAGCAGGTACGCGCAGTGGCCCAAGCGCTGCATGACATGGGCTGCTATGAAATCTCCTTGGGCGACACCATTGGCGTGGGTACCCCGCATAAAGCTGCAGCGCTCTTTGCTGAAGTTGCTAAAGATATTCCACGCACCCAGTTGGCAGGGCACTTCCATGATACATATGGCCAAGCCTTAGCTAATATTTACGCCTGCTTATCGGAAGGCATTGCCATATTCGATAGTTCAGTTGCTGGCTTAGGTGGTTGCCCGTACGCTAAAGGAGCAAGCGGTAACGTTGCTACAGAAGACGTACTCTATATGCTCAACGGTCTAGGTATCCACACGGGAGTTAGCCTAGAAAAAGTCATTGCCGCAGGGTTAAACATCAGTGCCGTATTAGGCCGCGAAACAGGCTCTAGAGTCGCTCGCGCTTGGCATTGTTCTGCAAACTAAATACGTGAGATCATAATGAATAAAATATATGCATCTGCCGCCGAAGCCCTCGACGGAGTCGTCGAGAACGGCATGACCTTAGCCGTAGGTGGTTTTGGTTTATGTGGTATTCCAGAAGCCCTGATTGACGCATTACGCGACACAGGCAAAAAAGAACTCACCGTTATCAGTAATAATGCGGGAGTTGATGGTTTTGGTCTCGGTAAATTATTAGAAACCCGTCAAATCAAAAAAATGATTTCATCCTATGTGGGCGAAAATAAAGAATTTGAACGCCAATACCTAGCAGGTGAACTGGAACTCGAATTCACTCCACAGGGAACGCTTGCTGAAAAACTACGTGCCGGTGGTGCTGGTATTCCAGCCTTCTTTACTAAAACCGGTTACGGCACTTTAGTCGCTGAAGGTAAAGAGACGCGCGAGTTTGATGGCGAGCACTATGTTATGGAGCGCTCACTGGTTGCCGATGTTGGCCTAGTGAAAGCTTGGAAAGCTGATAAGTCAGGCAACCTGCTCTTTAATAAAACTGCACGTAACTTCAACCCTTTGGCTGCTATGGCGTCGAAAGTTTGTATTGTTGAAGTGGAAGAAATTGTTGAAGTTGGCACCTTTGATCCTGATCACGTGCATTTACCTGGTGTTTACGTACAACGTATTGTATTAAACGCCAACCCAGAAAAACGTATTGAACAACGTACATTAAGGAGCTGATCATGGCCTGGACTCGTGAACAAATGGCACAACGTGCCGCACAAGAACTGCAAGATGGCTTCTATGTGAACTTAGGTATTGGTTTACCAACTTTAGTTGCTAACTATATTCCAGAAGGCATGGATGTTTGGCTACAAAGTGAAAATGGTTTACTAGGTATTGGTCCCTTCCCAACCGAAGAAACCATTGACCCCGACCTTATCAACGCCGGTAAACAAACCATTACCACTCTAGCCGGTGGCAGTATTTTTGATAGTGCTGAAAGCTTTGCGATGATTCGCGGCGGGCATATCAACCTTTCTATTCTGGGCGCTATGCAAGTCTCAGAGCAGGGTGACTTAGCCAACTGGATGATTCCAGGCAAAATGGTTAAAGGCATGGGCGGCGCGATGGATTTAGTTGCCGGTGTAAAGCGCGTAGTGATTCTAATGGAACATACCGCACGTGGTGGCGATAAGAAGATCCTTAAAGCTTGTGACCTACCACTCACAGGTGTTGGCGTCGTGAATCGTATTATTACTGACTTGGGCGTACTTGATGTGACCCCTGATGGCCTAAAACTGGTTGAATTAGCCGAAGGTGTCAGTTTTGAACAGTTACAAGACGCTACCGGTTGTGCAATCATTCGATAACTGTCGGTGTTAAATAGCAACTGATTGGGTTTGCTATCTACTTTTACGCGGAATTAAATTCCGCGTTTTTTTATCTATCGTAAAGGGTCGTCCATGACTAGAGTACAACGCACTTATAGTATTTCTGATCTAGCCAGCGAGCTGGATATTACCACCCGAGCCATTCGATTTTATGAAGAACAAGGTATGATGCACCCTGCGCGTCGTGGGCAAGAGCGTGTTTACACCCCCAAAGATCGAGTGGCTTTAAAACTGATCCTACGCGGCAAGCGTATCGGTTTTTCCTTAGCAGAATGCAAAACCCTGATCGAGCTCTATGACCCACAAGCAGGTAATCAAAAGCAGCTCAAGATTATGATAGAAATGATTAATGAACGGCGTGTACAGTTAGAGCAGCAAGTTTTAGATATTCAACACATGCAGCTTGAGCTCGATACCGCTGAAGAGCGTTGTCTGAGTGCTTTAGAGAAAACTAAACAAGCTAACGCTAAGGAGACGTTATGAGTCAGGTTCCAGCTAATCAAGTGCGTCGCGAAGTGATGGGCGATACTTTCGTAGATCGCGCTATGGGTAATACCACTCCCTTTACCCAACCCCTGCAGGATTTTATTAATCAACATGCTTGGGGCTCTGTATGGGAGCGTGAAGGCTTGAGTCGTAAGGAGCGCAGTCTTATTACTATTGCTGCCCTTACTGCATTAAAGGCCTCGCAAGAGCTTAAAGGTCATGTACGTGGCGCCCTTAATAATGGCTGTACTGCTGAGGAAATCAGCGAAGCTATTTTGCATTGCGCTGTCTATGCTGGTGTACCTGCGGCAAGTGAAGCTTTCCGTGCCGCCCAGGAAGTGATTGAAGCTGAGAGTTAAGTTTAAACATCATTGCTTTAGTTTCAATAGCCTCAAACCATTAAAGCCCAGCTCTATATTTATATAAGCTGGGCTTTTTTATCGCAAATTTTAAATTGCTATAAACGCTTTGCAGTGCATCACAGGAAACTTGGTGATTATGTGACCCATTGCAGCAGCTGATTTTTCCATTCAACATGCAACCCGCCAGGGTCGTTTGTGCTGTGGCTCTGTGCTGTTGACTTTCTTGCAGATATAAAAAAACCCCAGATCATTGCTGATCTGGGGTTTTGGTGTTTAAGCTTGACAATGACCTACTCTCACATGGGGAGACCCCACACTACCATCGGCGATACATCGTTTCACTTCTGAGTTCGGGATGGGATCAGGTGGTTCCAACGCTCTATGGTCGTCAAGCAATTCTTTCTGAGTAGCCGTTTCTCACTTGCGTGATTATCGTCTTCTCTAATTAGGCATGCGATAGTAGCATTAAATTTGTGCGCTTTGCAAACTTTCGGTTCACAATTCGTTCTTCCCAAATTGTTTGGGTGTTATATGGTCAAGCCTCACGGGCAATTAGTATTGGTTAGCTCAATGCCTCACAGCACTTACACACCCAACCTATCAACGTCGTAGTCTTCGACGGCCCTTTAGGGAGCTTAAAGCTCCAGTGAGATCTCATCTTGAGGCAAGTTTCCCGCTTAGATGCTTTCAGCGGTTATCTCTTCCGAACATAGCTACCCGGCAATGCCACTGGCGTGACAACCGGAACACCAGAGGTTCGTCCACTCCGGTCCTCTCGTACTAGGAGCAGCCCCTCTCAAATCTCAAACGTCCACGACAGATAGGGACCGAACTGTCTCACGACGTTCTAAACCCAGCTCGCGTACCACTTTAAATGGCGAACAGCCATACCCTTGGGACCGGCTTCAGCCCCAGGATGTGATGAGCCGACATCGAGGTGCCAAACACCGCCGTCGATATGAACTCTTGGGCGGTATCAGCCTGTTATCCCCGGAGTACCTTTTATCCGTTGAGCGATGGCCCTTCCAT
>DATERS010000022.1:0-2623 GCA_035271365.1 Thiopseudomonas sp. | reverse complement strand
CAGCAAATCACAGGATCCAGTCAAAGTTGCTGAGGCTTTGCGCAACAACAGCTTTGATACGCCGACAGGTGTGCTTGAGTTTGATGATAAAGGTGACTTGAAAAACTTCAGCTTTGTTGTCTACGAGTGGCACGCAGATGGCAGCAAAACCGCTCTAAGCGAGTAACTTAAAACTGTCTAAAGCCTCGCCGTTTACTTTCATGAGCGGCGAGGCTCTTTTGTTTGCTGGATACTCTTATGAACGAAGCCTTTTTTTATTTTCTACAGCAACTACTGAATGGTCTCACCGTAGGCAGCACCTACGCACTGATTGCCATTGGTTACACCATGGTTTACGGCATTATCGGCATGATCAACTTCGCCCACGGCGAGGTGTATATGATCGGCAGTTATATGACCTTTATCGCATTAACCGGCTTAGCTATGCTGGGCCTGGAAAGTTTACCTTTACTTATTTTAGGCGCTTTCCTCCTCAGTATTATTGTCACCAGTGCCTACGGTTACAGTATTGAGCGCGTAGCCTACCGGCCATTACGTGGCAGCAATCGTTTGATTCCTCTGATTTCAGCGATTGGTATGTCGATTTTGCTACAAAACTTTGTGCGTATCGCCCAAGGTGCGCGCGATGTTGCTATGCCAAGCTTAGTGAAAGGCGGCGTGACCATTGGCGATGAAGCCAGCTTTCATGCCAGCCTCTCATATATGCAAATGATTATTTTTGTGACTACCTTTGTTGCGATGATTGTATTGAGCATTTTTATTGCCCGCTCACGCACCGGCCGCGCCTGTCGCGCCTGCTCTGAAGATATTAAAATGACGGGGCTGCTGGGTATTAATAGCAACGCCATTATTGCTATTACTTTTGTAATTGGTGCCATGCTTGCAGCTGTTGCGGGTGTACTGCTGAGCTTGTATTACGGCACAGTAAACCCCTATATCGGCTTTATGTTCGGCTTAAAAGCCTTTACTGCAGCGGTGCTAGGCGGCATCGGTAGTATTCCTGGTGCTATGCTGGGCGGTTTAGTCCTTGGTGTTACCGAAGCGATGACCTCGGGTTATTTAAGTAATCAATATAAAGATGCAGTGGCCTTTGCACTGTTAATCCTAATTCTGTTATTTCGTCCCACCGGTATTTTGGGACGTCCAGAAGTGGAGAAAGTGTGATGCGTTTGTATATTAAATCCGCCGTATTCTCCGCTATTGTCGTTTTGATTTTAAGCGGGATTTTACTGGGCGTGCGCCTGACTCAAGTTGGCACAGAGCTCACTTTGGTCGGCGCTGATCAGGACGTGCTGTGGAAAATTTTTGCCGCCAGTGCGCTGATCTTCTTCTATAACTTATTTCGCGATTCGATTGAGCGTGTATTGGGTTTAATCCCCAAGCCTGCCCTATCGCCCGGCTTACGTCAGCTGAGCCAACGCCAATTTGTGCAACGTCTCTTGTGGTGTTTTATCATTGCTGCAGCGCTGATTTTCCCATTCTTGGGTTCTCGCAGCCAAATTGACTTAGCCACCTTAGTTTTAATCTATGTGATGTTGGGCTTAGGCCTGAATATTGTCGTGGGTTTAGCCGGCCTTTTAGACTTGGGTTATGTCGGTTTCTATGCAGTGGGTGCTTACACCTATGCGATGTTGGCGCAGTATTTTGGTATCGGCTTTTGGACCGGTTTAGTCGCTGCAGGCATTATGGCGGCATTCTTTGGCTTTATTCTGGGCTTCCCAGTGTTACGGCTACGCGGTGACTACTTGGCTATTGTCACCTTAGGCTTTGGTGAAATCATTCGTATTTTACTGAATAACCTCACCGACCTAACCGGCGGACCCCGTGGAATTGGCAGCATCCCTAAGCCGACTTTCTTTAACCTGGAATTCAGTCGCCGAGCCAGTGAAGGTTCACAAACCTTTCATGAGTTTTTCGGTATTGCCTTTAACTCCAACCACCGCGTGATGTTTCTCTATTTGCTGGCGCTGGTATTGGTATTGATCACCGTCTTTGTTATCAATCGTTTAATTCGTATGCCCATTGGCCGCGCTTGGGAAGCGATGCGTGAAGATGAAATTGCCTGTCGCGCATTAGGCATGAACCCCACCAATATCAAACTCAGCGCCTTTACCATTGGTGCCACCTTTGCGGGTTTTGCCGGTAGTTTCTTTGCTGCACGCCAAGGCTTTATCAGCCCTGAATCCTTTACCTTTATTGAATCGGCGATTATTTTAGCCATCGTGGTACTCGGTGGCATGGGCTCACAAATCGGCGTGATTCTAGCGGCGATTGTCATGACTGTACTGCCTGAAATGGCTCGTGAGTTTAATGAGTACCGCATGCTGTTATTTGGTTTGATGATGGTGCTGATGATGATCTGGCGACCCCAGGGCTTGCTGCCGATGAAACGCCCACACGTGGAGTTGCCGCAATGAGTAAGACTATTTTAGAAGTCTCTGACTTAACCATGCGCTTTGGCGGTCTATTAGCAGTGAATGGTGTGGGTTTAACCATCAAAGAAGGCCAAGTCGTTTCGATGATTGGCCCTAACGGCGCAGGTAAAACCACCGTTTTTAACTGCTTAACCGGTTTTTATCAGCCCACGGGCGGTAAAGTCGTTTTTGCTGGCGAAGAAATTCAA